>NZ_CACZDK010000042.1 GCF_902779965.1 Fibrobacter succinogenes
TCGAACCAAGGACAACGCGATTAACAGTCGCGGGCTCTACCAACTGAGCTATGAAGCATCATCCATCGATTCAAGAATCTTTTTGACGGATTCCAATCGGACGCGCTCAAATATAGATGTTTTCTATTCCGTTGTCAAGGCTTAAGCATAAAAAATTTGAACTTTTTTCCATGCCCGATGCATTTTCACAGTCTTTTGCCCCACACACCGCAATCACCATGGCCAACACATTCCTACCGTTCCTTGCTCCGCATTAATGCAATTTCAGCAGCGTAGCCCGGCAACTCGTTTGGCGTCTCCAAATAGAACGGCAAGCCCTTGAGCGCCGGATGATTCACCACATTCACGAGCGCCTCCAAGCCAATAAAACCGCCCCCAATGACCTCATGGCGATCTTTGTGGCTACCCATCGGATTCTTGCTGTCGTTCAAGTGAATCGCGCACAAGCGCTTCAGCCCAATCACCTTGTCAAATTCTTCGAGCACATCGTCCAAGCGGTTTACAATATCATAGCCGCCATCGAAAACGTGGCAAGTGTCCAAGCAAACACCGACCTTTTCATCCAGTTCCACGCGGTCTATAATCGCACGCAGTTCCTCGAAAGAGCGCCCCACTTCAGACCCCTTCCCCGCCATCGTTTCCAGGAGCACTTTCGTTTTCAATTCCTTGTGCAGAATATTGTTCAAGCGCTGCGAGATAAGTTCTACACCCACCTCGACACCTTGCTTCACGTGGCTACCGGGGTGAAAGTTATACATCGCATGCGGGAAATGGTCCATGCGGAACAAGTCATCTTTCATCACGTCTTGCGCGTACTGCCGAAGCGAAGGATCCGCAGCGCAGGCATTCAACGTATAAGGCGCATGGGCTAAAATCGGAGCAAAGCAATGCGCATCCATAAATGCGTTCAAAGCTTCGGCATCCGCTTTATCAAACGGCTTTGCAGCACCGCCACGCGGATTACGCGTAAAGAACTGGAACGTATCGGCCCCGATGGCAAGAGCGGTCTCTCCCATCGCTAAAAAGCCACCCGTTGAGGACAAATGACATCCGATATGCATTAGAAATCGTAACTCACCGAAATCATACCGTAAATATCTCTGTAATCATCAGAGGCATTGTCCGGACGATAATTGAAAAACGCACCAAATGTACATTCTGTGCTAAATTGTTCGTTAATCAGCCACTTAAAGCCCGCAGACAAATCCAAATCCATTTCCATTTCTTCAACTTTTTCACCGTCTTCTTTGCGACTCATAAAGTCCTGACGAATATTAGCATACAACATCAAGTCAAGAACATTCGGCTTCAGTTGAATCTTAGCGTTGTCCATGAGGTTCCATTCAAATTCTCTTTCGTCATCGCGATTATATATTCTAAATCTCGGAGTCATAGCTACCGTATTGCGTACACGGTCAAGCGTCGTTGTGAGCGAAATCGGATAACGGGCATCCAGATAATCGCTACCATGGAAGTAATAACCAAGAATACCATAAGTTTCATCAGAAAAATCAAAGCCATCGAGCAAATCGTCTTGATTGAACCTAGACATATCGGTACGGTAAGTCCATACACCGCCAACTTTCAATACATTCTTCGGGAACCGAATCGTTGCTTCAAGTTCAAAAGTATGCTTGAGCAAACGTTCTTCAAATTGCGTAGCCAAATACGGTTCATCCTGCAAAGCCGCATACTTCGCCCAGCGAGCGGAGTCAATTTGAATCGTTCCGTCATCGGTATCCACATCAATCGTCGGCTTACCCTTCTGCTTTTCGAACCAAGAATCCGAATAAATTCCCGAAGACGCAAAGAAATTACCATAAAGCCTCTGAGAAGTGCTACGTGTACGATAATTCATGGCATAACGCGCCATGATTTCAATAGAATCGCGCACCTTGAAAGTATTCTTCAAATCAAGATTGTGATCGTATAGTGTTCTATAATCATCCTGTTCATGCTTTTCAAGCCAATCATCATCGGCCCCCGGCAAAAGCCCTAGCTTGGAGCCTTCGGCAAAACCAAATACGTTGTACGCATCACCGCTACCAGAAGCATTTTCAATATTCAATTCATACCCAAAATTCAACTGCCAAAAATCTTTAATCTTTTGGTCTAGCTTGGCTCCCAACAAACGAGAATTTTGCAACATGTCCACAGAACCAGCACTGTAGTAGTTGCGGCCCACAAAACGGAAATACGCATCAATCATCGTCGATTTATTTTTCCAATTGTAAGATCCCGAAAAAGCAAGGTTCTGTGCGGTCCAATCAGTCGGATCATCATCATTTTTGTCGTTATGCGCTTTGAGGGCTTCCTGAGCAAGCTCCAATATACGCTTCAATTCATTACGCATATCATTCAGAGTCATGCCTGTATTGTCGCCAAAAATGAGTTCCAACTCTTCGCGACTCATGCTGCCCACAAGTGAAGCATTATTCATCAAGCGGCGCAACTGCGCAAAGCGAGACACATCAAGCCCCGCTTCTTCAAAGATGGCATTCACAGCGCGATGAGTCACTACATTGACCGTGTCGGCGCCACCAAAACCAAACTGAAAATTATACTTTCCACGTCCACCAAGAACTTTTCCGTTGACTTCACCAAAAAGTGTCTTCGAGGAGAACATCGGATTCGAAAGATTTACGTTACCAGAAGTACCATCGCGAAAGAACGGATCATCCAAGTAATCCTTGCTTCCGATAAAGCCAATCGTTGCATCAAGATTTTTCGTAGCGTTCAAAAGAATCTTACCGCCCACAACCATTTTTTGCGCTACGACTTCGTCAAGACCAATATACATGTTGTACTGGTCCGGGTCTCTTTCGTAAGGCAATTTTATAGCAACAGTTTCACCGCCAAAAGCACTAAATACAAGCAAAGGACTTTGCAGTGCTCTATTCACGTTCAAATAAAAGTCATAGCTAGCACCAAAAACATCTACGCCAGACAAATAGAGGTCACCATTCGAAACATTGAAATCACCCAAAATCAATTTTTGGAGGCGATCTTCATACGAAGCCTGCAAAAACTTCAAGTCAAAGTGATTCCAACTGTCATGAGAAACATCCATCGTAAATTCGATTTTCCGCCCCGTCTCAGATTGCATTTGGACATATGCATTCCAAGCTCCATAAACCCCAGGTACCTGAAAGTAATTCTTGTACTTGTGTCCCGGCTGAATCGTGGAGTAACCGTCATCGAAATCTTCATCTGTTTCATTCTTTTGAGTTACAACAGAATGAAAACCAAATTCAGCCCCCACGGAACCGTTCACCGTCCACGAAGACTTGACATCGGCAGAATCAGCAACAGGCTGAGCAAAAACAGGTATTGCAAAAACAGAAGCTAAAACTAGCTTTCTAAAAATCATTTACTCACCTCATAAACCTTGGCAGTCTTGACAACATAGCCACTCTTATGAATAACTTCAATATCAAAGCGGTTCTTCATACCACGCTTTAATTCAACAGGAATCTGGTAATCCAAATTCTGGATTTGAGAGAGACGTTCCTGCAAAATAACTTTGCCATTCTGGCGAACGGTAACTTTGTTCAAGAAACTTGCATCATTTTCCGACAAGCGGATCTGGAATTGCAACGTTTCCGTAATGATATCTTCGATTCCTGAAATCGGAGGTTTGGGCGGAATCGGGAGATGCACTTTTTTATCGCCCAAAACTTTCACCGTGAACGACTTCATCGGATAGCAGCCCAAAGTCTTTTTTACACTATTGCGTCCAACTTCATTTTCAACAATAAATTCATATTCATGAACACCACTACGTAATGCAACACGCTTGGGCATATTGCGTTTTACGCCAACTTCCGAAATAAGCGTTCCGTCCATTACCGTAGACAAGCGGACTTCGGCCTGCACATCGGACACAGATACATTGGCCACACAGCGCAAAGAATCGTACGAGGAATACTTAACATGCGGGACCTTCAATTCCGCAACATCTTCGACTTTTTCTTTTGAAACAGCATTAGCCTGACCTGCAGCAGCGTTCGATGCAAGCTTTTCTTGATAAGTAGAATCAGCCTTGATAACAGCCTTTTCCAAATCTTCCATAGACAACGTAGAATCGGCTAAAAGCTCCAACAACGTTTTTGCAAAATTCAAGTCGCCCGAAGACTTCAACTTGAGGACTATAAACTTTCCCCGACCAAGAACGGTTTCGCCATCTGCTATAGGAATCGAATCAGAAACTCCCGTGACATCAAAAACAACCAGCTTACCCCTTTTCAAGCCTGCAAAGAAAGACTTTTCATCACCGCCGATAACACCTTCTGTACCGCGAATCGAAGCGGCAGCCGTTCCCGTAGAAAAATCAACCTTATTGCCTTTATTTTTTTCGACGTTAAAGCCCATAAATCCTTTTTGGATTTGAGGCTTTATATAAAAATTGCCATTGCCATCATCTTCGACAAGGCTATCGACACGAACAAGAGAATTCTCGCCAATGGTAAGTGTGCTGTTATCGCCCTTCAACGTCAATGTGACAGAACCGCCATCATTGGTCTTAAAGCAATCTAACATATCAAATTTTTGAGGATACTTAGCCGGCTTCCAAACGGCATCTTCAGCACAGCTTTTTGCACTCTTAAACGCATCTGGCGCAACGTAACTAACATGTCCCGCTTTGGGTGCAGCCAATGCTGTCGTAGAAGCAATAATCGTAAGTAAAAGACTCGATAAAGACAGATGCTTAAACATAAGACCTCTCTATTTATTTTCTTACGATAAATTTACTTTTTTTTGTCGAATTTTGCGAAAGAAATGTTCAGAACGTGAACCTAAACACATCTTCAATGCTAGCAAAAATTTACGGAATCCAGGACCTTTAACCACCTGCTAGTTTAACAATGTATCCCTTTTTTTCGAGTTCAGTCTTGAGCACATTGCGCTTGTCGCCCTGGATTTCGATATTAAAATCCTTGACCGAACCGCCAACGCCGCACTTTTGCTTTAAGGCACGAGCCATTTCCTTCAGTTCATCCTCATCCAGCGGGATTCCCGAAACAACGCTAGCCATTTTTCCGCCACCAAGACGCTTCAGCATAATGCGGACTACACCGTCGCCCTGCGGGCGACTCGCCTTCGGCTTTTCTTCTTTGATTCGACCAACACCACTTGCAAACACCAACGTAGAACGCTCTTCGATACCCATGATAAACCTCGTTTTTTTGCAAAAATAAAAAATCCCGAACGCAAGCTCGGGATTTTCGCACATTTAGCTAAGTATTACTTCTTCTTTTTATCGTTCTTCTTGTCTTCTTTCTTTCCTTCCTTCTTAGAAGATTCCGAAGACTTTTCGTTTCCGCGCAAAACCGGACGTCTATAACCGAAGCGCTTGAGCATTTCGTCGCTAGACTTCAGCACATCGCCAACCTTGGACTTTTCTGTTATCGGCGGAACCACACAGCGCTGCGTAGAACGCACATCGACCTTGGTCTTTACGATATACGGACCCGTACCATAGAGACGACCATTCTTATCTCTCAATTCACCGTTAATATCCGGCTTCATTTCGAAGAAGAACTTCACCTTACCAGCCTTGTCAACAACTTCCGGATCATCGATATCATAACTGTAGTGATACTTATCGACAAACTGACCACTAGTCGTATAGAACCAAAGTGTTACATGGGCCGTCGTTGAGTAGAGCAAAGCCTTGCTGAAATCCTTACCCAAGTTTTCCTTAAACTCAGAGGAGCAATACTTTTCAACGTATTCTTCCACGGTAGCCTTTTCACTCTTATCGGCGTCAACACCATCCAACGGAATCATATTGCCGTTAACGATAATATCATCCAACGTAGCAAGGCCACCAACATCACTGACGAGAGGCACCCTCATATCAACCGTAACCGTCGGACCAATGTGACCATTGTAGCCCGGATACGGTTCTTTGCCAGAACCATCCTTCGAGTCGTTCTTAAAGCCCTTGATCACTTCCTTTTCAGTCTGTGTTGTCGGGTTCAAGATAGTCACAGCATACTTCTGGTTATCCTCAGGCGGATTGTCATCGTAATACTTTCTCACAGAATCAATCGAAACTATAACCATCGGTTCTTCAAGATCGATATTGACATTCTTCGCCTTCTTCATCAACACCTGAATTTCGGCGACCGTTTCGTTACCAGCCTTGTCACGATAGATACGCTTGATGGTATTCACATCCTTGCTCAAGCTCTGGAAGTTCAAAGTATCCTGCTTCACGCAGTGTTTTTCGTCACCATCGACTGCAATGCACCAGTCCACATCAACATAGTTCACATAGACCACATCGCCATCCGCCGGAGACAAAATCTTCACAATCGGAGCAAGCTTGTCAAGCACCATGAACACAGACTTTTCGCCAGAGTTGCCATACGGGTTGGTGTAAGTGTAAGTCACAAGGTAGCCTCTGTCGCCTTCTTCGTTCGAAGGAATCTTACCCTTTTCGTCAATGACATAAGAAACCGTAGTCTTGTCACCTTCAGTACCCTTGGCATCGTAAGTCACCGTAAAGGCGCCCACACCAGCTTTCAAGTCAACATCAGACTGTTTTTCCTTAGAATCCTTATCATTGCTCTTCGGAGCGTTGACCAGCAAGTTACCTTCGGAGTCACCGTACAAGATCTTGCCCGTTTCGGCATCGGCCTTGTAAGAGACCGTCACAGACTTGCCCTTCACATCGACAACCTTAGAGACTTCAATCACTTTAATCTGTTTCTTTTCGCCATTTTCGTCAATAACGGTTGTCTTGATGATTTCACCCTTGTCATCGGTGTAGTAAGAAACCGTAACAGAGTCACCATTCACAACCTTGTCATAAGAGATCTTGAACTTGTCGCCAATCGGCTTCGTCTTCACGTCAGACTTCGGATTCTTTTCAAGTGTAATCTCGGACTTGGAGATTTCCACCATTTCCTTAACAGTCTTATCCGACACGGCAACCGTATCCAAGACCACAGTCACCTTGTATTTTTTCTTCTGCTTAGAAGAGGCATCTGCATAAGCGGTATCAATAACGGAGACTTCGACTTCCTTAGTCTTGCTATTCGTGTAAATCGAAGAGTCCTTCTTGTCTACGCTTTCAACAATCGTATAGATGTTATCGGCAATGACCTTGATTTTGTCAGCATCGATATCGACAATCGGAGCGGCAGTGCTGTAGCAAACTTCGATTGTATCCGCACCTTCGACATCCTTATTGGCTGCCTTATACTTCTTGATAACCAGCTGGCAGCCTTCCTTCAAAGTATCAAGGCTAGTCTGGGGCTTGCCATCCTGGGTCCATTCCACCGTGATAACTTCCTGATTTGTGTAAATCGGCTTGTTCTTCGGCGGTTTGATATAGACTGAGTCACCAGCTTCCACGCGAGTGATTTCGACAACAGACTTTTCAACGACGTTGCCCACCTTGATGGTTACATCAGTCGTATCCTTGAATTCGCCATCCGTCACATAGACCTTGATGACATAGGTCTTCTGCGATTCGTAATCAAGTTCACCCTTCAAGACAATGTCACCATTCGGTTTGATTTCGAACTTGTCATTTTGATCAACAGGATAGTACTTCAAGTCGCTGAATTCCGGATTCTTTGTATCCGGATCCTTAGCTTCAATCGGTCCCTTCTTGGTACCCGGCTTAGAATCTTCAGGGAACGTGAATTCCTGCGGATTGATTGTCGGCTTTTCGTTCACGTCAATAACCTTGATAACGATTTCATCAGTCGTCGGAATACCATCGACATCCTTGACCGTCACCTTGATAGTAAACTTCTGCATCTTTTCATAGTCGATCTTAGCGCCATCCTTGACTCGAATTTCGCCATTCTGCGCCACAACTACGTACGGGCTTTCTTCGGCAAGTGTAAAGAGGAATTCAGTATCGCCATCCGGGTCAATAGCCTTAATGACACCAATCAAGGAATCAGCAGGAGAGTTTTCAAGAACGCTAAATTCCTTGGTTGTAATTTGAGGATCTTCAGGACGATTCTTCAAATTGATTGTAATCGTCATCTTGGTGGTCAGCTTCGGATACTTCGTCTTATTTCTATCAGACAAAGCGACATCCAATTCGTACGTACGAATCGTTTCCTTTTCGTAGTCAAAGTCACGCTTAGCCTTGATCTTACCGTCTTCAGTAATCGTGAACAAATCAGTATCGCCACCGACAGGACTGAACACGTTATCGGTATAGACCTTAGACGTATCGATATCATCCGGATAAAGTTTACCAATCACAAAACCTTTACCATCATCACCTGTACCACTGTTTTCATAGAGCGTAAAGGTCTTGTTACCCGAAATAATCGGCATTTCGTTCACGTCAACAATATTGATTGTCTTTTCCACCTTAGCAGTAAGATTGTCAGCATCCATCACTTCGACGGTAATCTTGTGAACATGCTTATTTGTTTCGTAATTGAGCTTAGAAGCATCCTTCACAATAAGGCAGAGGCTATCCTTCTTCATCTTGGCATCAAATATGCGGTCAGCATCCGTATTGCCAATATCCGTCACATAAGCGACGAGGGTAGAAAGCTGTCCCCTGTCTTCATCAGTAACCTTGTAGCAAGCGATTTCTGTGCCATTCGGAGTATTGTTGTCTGCAGTATTTTCAGCAACATCATAGCTCTTCTTGCCATCATCTTCAATCTTCGGTTCATCAGGATCATCAATCAGGTTGATGGTCACGAGCGTCGTTGCGGTATAGTTCTGGAATCCCTTAGATTCACCATTATCCGTAGCCTTAGCCCAAACCTGATACTGTTTCTTCGTTTCATAATTCAATGAACTCGACTTCAAGTAAATCTTACCATCTTCAATTCTAAAGGCGGTAGCATCCTTGGAATCAGTCTCATAATCCGAGAGGGCGTACGTGAGCTTGCTCCATGTATCTTCATCATCGGCAACAACTGAGCCAATGAATTCACCCACCGGAGCACTTTCATGAATTTCGAACACATACTCCTTCTTTTCATAAGTCGGAGCATCGTTCACGTCATTAATCTTAATCGTAACATCGACAAATGTAGAGAGCGTCGGATCGTCACCATCAGTTGCAACTACACGAACAGAATATTCCTTCTGCACTTCATAGTTCAAGATGCTGTCCTTAGCCACCTTAACCATACCGGTTGTTTTATCAATCGTAAACGACTTGTAGTCGTCGGCATCGGTATCCGTAGCAGCAAGTGTATAGGTAGGCTTCTTGCAAGTATTGCCGCCCTTGCAGTCATCATCATCGGCAACGACAGAGCCAACTTTATCCCCTTCCAACGTATTTTCATTCACGGCCAATTCCGGAACATCAGAGAATACAGGTGTTTCATCGACATCCAAAATATTGACTGTTACAAGAACCTTCTTCGTGAACTTCTTGTCCGTCACAACGGCATGGAATTTATAAACCTTCTTGGTTTCATAATCAAGCTTTGCAGACTTGGTAACCGAGATTTCGCCCTCGCTTCCGATATCGAACGGAGCGGCATCATCATCTTCGAGCGAGAAGTAAAGCGTACCGAATCTGGTATTATAAATATCCGGGTCATGAGCTTCAGCCTTGCCCAAAACAGAATCCTTGGCAATGTTTTCGCGAACCGCAAATTCATAAGAAGTCTTGGTAAATGCCGGTTCTTCGTTCACGTCATTCACTCGAATTCTCGTATCCTGCGAAGTCTTATTACCTTCAGTATCCTCAATGGTCAAAGTAACATTGAATACAGCATCAGATTCCAAAGTCTTGTAAAGCGCTTCGTAATCAATACCAGCCTTAGTCTTGATAACAAACTTGCTCAAGCGATCGCTATCAGTCTTGCTCACCTGAACAACTTCGAAAAGCTTTGCGGCATCAATAGCAGCCGTAGCATCTTTATCTGTTATTGTAATTTTCAATTTATCCAAATCGGCGTCATCTTCATCATAGACGACAATCGGCTCACCATCCAGTTCAGTACCCACTTTCACATTTTCGTCAACTTCGTACGGGTTTGTCAGCACCTTGAATTCAGAAGGTCTATTTTTATCCAAGACATTAATAACAATCGTTGCGGTTGTGGACTTAGATGGATTTTCAGGATCCAAAGAACGGTCCATGACCTTTACAACACATTCATATTTTTTCTGCTTTGTATAGTCAAGTTCTTTACCAGCAACAACAGTAAATGCGCCTGTATTGGGATTAAGTTCAAACGGGAACTCAGTACTGCCATCAACAGGATTGATTTGTTCAACCTTATAGGTCAGCACATTAAATCCATAAGGATGCGGCAACGAACCATAGGCGTTATCCGGGTCCGTGGCATCAACTTTGCCAAAGGCATCATTGACACTAGTCCATGTTTCAGGAACATAAATTTCAAGATCCTTCTTGGTAATACCAGAAGGCAGCTTATTCTGAGTTGTTTGAGAAGCTCCTGTAATTGTAGGCATTTCGTTAACATCAACAACAATAAGTTTTCTGTCGATATTAACCTTCACATCTGCACCATCAGCATTCTTTCCAGATGCAACAACCTTGACAGAATATTCAACATTTGGATAAATCGCTTCAAAATCAATAGTGACTCCCGGCTTAACGGTAATAATACCCAAATCGGACGCTATGTCAAAAAGTCCCTTAGCATTGGCGCTAGCCGTTTGATCAATGTCGTAAGAAATAGTTCCCTTAATCTTCTCCAATTCTTCACGCACATCTTCATCTTCAATTGCTGCGAAATCATCTACTTCTTGACCTGAAGGAGTATTTTCCTTAACAATTGCAGATCCCTTTGTATCAAGATTGATTTCTGGCTCCTTAATGTCATCAATTATTACAGTAACTTCTGCATCAGCGGAAAATTCACCATCAGAAACAGTTACCAAGAACTTGAATTTTGTCGTACCCGTTTCAACATCAAATTTATCAGCATTAGAATACAAGCTACCATCACTGGGGTTAACTGTAAACTTTTTAGCAGCTTCAGCCATGTCTCCAGTATTATTTGCAGACATCTTATATGTCAACTTCTTGAAAGAAGCCGTATAGAGGTCTATATCAGAGCCTTCTACTCGTGCAAAGTCGGGGCAATCAATCGGATTACCCACATCATCCTTATACGGTTCAGCACACAGCGGGCTTCCTGCCGGATAGTGTTCATTCAAGTAGAACGTTCCTCCCTTTGCAGAAACCTTTTCATTGACATCTTTAATGGCAATATTCGTCGTCCTCGAGACTTCATGATTAGCCTTGTCCTTAATCTTAATGGTCGCCTGATATGTTGCATTACCCTTGCTACTAATGTAAAGTTTTTCGTAATCAAGCAAAGACGCATCCTTTACATTAATCGATACCGTTCTTGTGCCATTAGTATTTTTAGTTTCCTTGAGCACAAAGATATCAGACAAATCATTTGACGCAATAGCTGCATCGGCAGCACCCGTCAAGGCCCCCGATATCGAATAGGTCAATACATCACCTGCATCAGGATCAAAGACTTCAAATGTGCCAAAAGATTTTCCGGTCGCAGGTTTTTCATCTGTACTTTCATTGCCGGCATACTCTCTCTTCAAAGTCGGCTCTTCAATCGGTTCATTAACGTCCGTAAGTGTTACGGTAATCGTAGCCTGAGATGATTCTAAATCGCCATCAGTCACTTTAACTTTAAAAGTCCAAGTCGGCTTGGTTTCAAAATCAAGGACACTACCATCAGTAATAACAAGCTTATTGGAGCCATTATCAAACTTAAACGGAACGCCAGTGGTCACAATGCTATAAGTCAACGGGTCGTCATCCGGATCACTTGCTGTCGTAACTTCATCTACAAGAGTTCCACTCGGCCAGTCACTTCCATCAGCCTTCTTTTCGGCAATAGTAAATTTTTGGTCTCCAATAGTCGGAGGATCATTTTCGTTCTTAATCTTGACTGTAATCTTGAACTGATCAGAGGTCTTAACACCACCTCCAGTAACCGTTTGAGTTTCTGTTTTAGCATCATCCCTAACAGTAGCACAGACTTCGTATTGTTTCTTTGCTCTGTAATCCAACGACACACCAGCCTTTACCGCGATGGTTGCATTCTGATTATTCAACTTACTGATACTAAACAAACTGTTAAAAGCAGCAGCATCAGAACTAGTCATATTAGCATCGCAAGCAGTTCCAGTCACCACAGAATAAGTGTAAGTATCCACATTTCTTTCGTTGGATACATCTGTAACTACAATCGGGCCACCAGATACCGCATGATCAAGTTCATTCACAGTAAACACGGCATCAGCAGCAGAAGGCTTATCATTAACCGGAATAACATTCACAGTAGCCGTGTATTCTACAGATGTATTACCACCAGCAACACCATCACCAACAACTTTGTACTTAAACGTAGCATACGGATTAGGATTACCAAATTCATTGGCTGCAGACTGGTACGTAAGCTTGCCAAGATCCGCAACAGCAACAGTTATACCATTTCCAACTGAAGTCAGTTTTGTACCATTAAAAACCAAGAAACCATTATTCGGAAGGGTGGTTATAATAACAGAAGCAAAAGATTGCGTAGCATGCTGGAATTTGAATTCTTCCTTATTGAATTTATGCAATTCATCTTCGTTTACTTCAATAGTAAGTGCAGTCCTAACCGTTGGCAATTCATCGTTACTTACAATGTAAATTTTGTAACCAAGACCGTTTTCATAATCACTAGATAATTCAGCGCCTTCAATATTATTAACCTGGAACCACAAAGCTTCATCATTTTCAACAAGGCCATCAATCAAAGGCTTGAAATAGATTCCTTTAGCCTTTGTTTCGCCTGCTGGAATTTTTCCTTTTCCAACCTTCTTACCGCATATAGGGAAATCATGATCAGCATCGGCCTCAGCAACATCCTGATATCCAGCGTATTTACCTTCGACACCAGTTGCGGATTGGAACTCAAAGCAATAATCAAAGGTTACTTCCTTTTCAGATTCACCATCCAAAACGATGTCAAGAGTGTACCAAGATGTGCTTTCCTTTAGTTTCTTTGAGTTATTATCGACAACAAGCTTTGGAGTCGGACGAACGGGTGTAAAAGTAAAGTTCTTGGCATCAATTTCATTACCGATAACAATTTTATTTGCAATAAATTGACCAGAAATAATCATATTGCATTTCATAGTAAGCGTACCATTACTAACCAGGGTACCCATAATTTGAACGTTATCAATATTTTCGAAAGTAATGTCACCATCGACATATATCACCAAGTTGCCTTTATATTCCGAAGGAGCGAGATCCTTGCCAGCGACAGGATCACGGACCACAATTTCCGGATGTGTTTTCAAATTCAGGCTCTTAGTAAAGATACGTGCAATTTGCTTTTCAGGGATTGAAATAGCGAGACGACTATCATTTTGGAAATCAATAGAGCTATAATACAAGTCACAAGTACCACCAGAGCATGCAGAACTTACATCAAGAAGCGTTCTTTTGTTAGAATTATTACCTACAGAGAGAGATCCACCCCATGTAACGCCACTCAAAGTCGGAACCTTAATGTTCGAGCGATAGTCCGGAATAATCGAAGGATCACATAGACCAGTCGATGCAGTCATGCTACAAGTCTGGACTCCATTACGGACTATAGCTCCATTTGAACCGCTCACACGAACAGGGCCTGTCAAAATTTCAAAATTCTGACCACTATTGGTAATGCTGCCACCAACAACAATAGGGCCATCAAGCCATCCGCCATCACCCACTGAAGAGAGATTCTTCACTGTACCTACAGCACCAAGCGTCAACAAATCGATGTCTGCAGGATAACTCATTGTAGATTTATCGAAATACTTTGGATCGTAAAAACCAGGTCTGTTACCTAGTTCAATACCATTAGTACCCCAAAGCTTATACTGGGTCAGGTAATTCCAGTTGTTAACATCGGTTTTAGTATCCCCAAACGTCAATGGAGCGACACCAGATTGTGCCATCGATGAAACTGCACCTATCAACACCAGGGCTGCAGCCTTAAGACTTAACTTGCTAAACCACATATTTTATCTACGCTCCTTTTGCTACGGCAAATCGTATGCATCCAATTTGCCACAGTTTTCCCCAAACATTCCAATACTTTCTTTAGAAATATAGTAATGGATGTGATTTTCGTAACATTATTTTTTTGAAATATTGTAAGAAAAGAGTATTATTTTGGCTGTTTTCTGTATCATTTGTATTGTATAGAAAAATTTATAGTTTCTTCGATGTCAATCGCATGCTCAAGACGATTTTTTAGGCGAATTTTAGACAATAAAAAAAGAGTTTTACACATAAAAAGACCCCGGCACGGAGGCCGGGGCATCAAATGAGTTAAAACTACGACTACAAGAAAAAATCAAGTTATCAACAATCGATACACCTATTTGTTCACGGGTCTTCTGTAGCCAAACGACTTCAAAAGCTGGTCACTAGACTTGATAACGGCATTCTTTTTCTTCTCGGCCTTGTCGAGGCTAACCGGCGGGAGCGTGCAGCGAAGCTTAGACGTCATCTTGACTTCGGTCTTGAAGAGGTAAGCTCCAGTACCATAGAGGCGTCCTTTCTTCGTTCTCACGTCACCATTTTCATCCGGCTTCATTTCGAAGAAGAGCTTCAAGAGACCTGCTTCATTCACATAGTCCGGATCGTCAAGGTCGTAATCAAAGCTATAGAAATCCGAGAACGCGCCCGTATTCGTATAGACCCAGATATTCACCTTAATCGTCGTCCAATAGAGGTTCATCTTGCTGTAATCCGACTTCAAGGATTCCTTGAACTCGTCCGTGCAGTACTTGTTAACGTAATCGTTCACAGAAACCTTCTTACCATTAGCTGCATCCACGCCTTCCAGTGCGACCATGCCACCAGCGCTCACAATGTCGTCCAGCGTTGCCAGTCCGCCCATAGCGTTCACGACAGGTACACGAGCGTCAACCGCGAGTGTCGGTCCGAGGTGACCTTCCAATCCCGGATACGGTTCTTCGCCCGAGCCATCCTTAGCCTTACCCTTGATACCAATAATCGCTTCTGTTTCGGAGTTTTTCTTGTAGTTGAAGAACGTCACGCTGTAGTTCTGGTCTTTCTTGGGCTTATGTTTCTTATCGTAATACTTCTCGATAGAGTCGCGATCCACGAGCGTTACCGGTTTTTCAACATCAATATTAATGTCCTTGACATTCTTCACCATGACAGTCACAGTATCACTCGATTCGTTACCGGCCTTGTCACGGAACACGCGAACAATCGTTTGTGAACCATTTTCAAGTCCCTGTACGCTAAGAGTATCTTGATCAACACCATCGACCGTCCACTTGACAACTGTAAAATTAGACGTAAGCACTTCGCCATCATACGGAGATTCAATCTTTACGACAGGTCCCTTCTGATCAAGCACGATAAACACTTCTTTTCGAGAAGAGTTACCAAATTTGTTCACATAGGTATATGCTACGTTGTAACCAATGTTGCCATCACTATTCTTAGCGATCTTGCCCTTTTCGTCCAGGAAGTACGAGACATCGACAGCATTGCCATTCTTATCGGTGTACGTGTATGATATTTTATATGTACCCGTTACATCATCGCCATCTGCAGAAAGCACAGATTCACTATCGCTGAGCCCGGTCTTGAGCGTCACACGTTCACCCGTAGAAGCATCAGCATAATACGAAACTGTCACATCCTTGCCGCCAATTTTGACCGTGTAAGAAACTTCGATAACCGCAATTTCCTTAGTCTTACCATCAGAAGTAACCACAGAACGCTTGACATCGTTACCCTTCTTATCGGTGTAATAGGTAACTGTAATGCGTTTGTTATTAACAACTTCTGTATAGGTATTCTTGTTGTAAGAACCGTTTTCAGGAACTGTAGTAATTCCCGAAGCAGGATCCTTTTTACGAGAGACCTTGGAATCGGCGATGTTCTTGATGTTCTTGAATTCATTAGACGAAACAGAAACCGTATCCAAATCCAAATTTACAACAAACGATTTTGTATAGTGAGAGGCGGTATCCTTGACCGTCACCTTAATATTGTTCTTCTTTTCGTTCACGTAAATGGCGGTATCGTTTTTTGTAGCCTTTTCAACGACCGTGTAAATGTTGTCTGCAGTTACATCGTCACCATCCGCAGATACCGTCACAATAGGAGCAGCATCGCTATAGCAGATAACCACTGTATCGGAGCCCGCAGCATTCTTTGCCGGATCCTTGAACGTCTTGATAATGGTATTGCACCCTGGCTTCAACGTATCAGTACTGTTTTTCAACTTGTTATCGGCAGTCCATTCAACATCTACAATTTTATCGTTCACGAAAATAGAATCCGGCTTGAGATACACAGAATCCTTGGTTTCGACACGCGTGATTTCGACAACAGACTTTTCATAGACATCCTTCACTTTCACAACAACCTTCTTGGTCGAAGTAAGCGTTTTATCATTCTTGTCGGTAACACGAACGTTAATCACGTAAATAGAATCCGATTCATAGTCAACCGACTTGATGAGAATAACATCACCGTTAGATTGCACGGAGAAGATTTCATTATTGTCTGCATTTTCGTAAACGTTATTACGGAAATCAGGATTCTTGGTATCAGGATCATCCTTGTCGGTCTTAACTGTTGCAAACGTTTTTCTAAGTTCCTGATTTTCCGAGACATAAATAGTGTCCACGAGAATAGACGGAGCTTCGTTCACATCAACAACATTAATCGTCACCGTCGTATCAGAATAGCCGTCATGTTCATCCCTAACGCGAACCTTGAAGGAATAGGAGGAAGTCTTTTCGTAATCCAGCTTCGACAGCACAGTGAATTTACCCGTTTTAGGATCCAGATGGAATTCATTTGTCTCATGGCCTTCTTTTTCACCATTCATGATGAAATAATTGAAAACGATATCAGGACCATCAATATCAATCCCTTCAAGATTCTTTTTGAGAACGCTTCCGACAGGTTCATTTTCGGGAACCGTGAATACAGTTTCCTTCAAGAACGGAGGTTCATTCACGTTACGGAGATAAACGGTAACCTTACCCGTTGCAGTAAGATCATTCGGTTTACCAGCATCGTGGATAACGATGTTCAATTCGTATACATGTTCTTCTGTTTCATAGTCAAATGCACGTGTCGTTTTAAGGACACCCGTATCTTCGTCAATATAGAAGCCTTTTTCGTCGCAGTCCGTGCATTCAAATTTGTTATTGCGGAACTTCGATGCGGTATCAAGGTCATCAAACGTGAGCGTCCCCACGGTAACACCTTTCATATGTTCATTGAACTCAAGTGTCTTGGTCGGTTCAACAAAGATGGGGTTTTCGTTCACGTCGTTCAGTTTAATGACAACAGAAGCTGTAGCAGTTTGCACCACCTGGTCCGTAGCACCCGATTCATCCGACGCAACAACCTTCAAATTGTACGTTCCCTTGGTTTCATGGTCAAGGACTGCGCCATCCGCAACAGTAATAACACCTGTAGTCGGGTCAATTACGAACGAATTAGTCTCATCAATCAAGCTGTAAGTAATCGTAGCATTAAGCTGCGTTGTCGTTGCCTTGATTGCATGATCCAGCTTAACCTTTGTGTCCTTGACGGAATTTTCATCAACCGTTCCATTATAGACCGCAAACTCAAACTTTGGACCGTCTTCGACATCCGTTACAAGGACCTTAAAGAGCATATCACTGTAAAGGTCTGGGTAAACATAGTCACCACTAGCATCCACATTCGCATCACGAACTCGCACTTCAATTTCATATTCATTCTTCACTTCGTAATCGAGTACAACGCCAGCCTTCGGATAAATCAGGCCACCAGATGTAATGCCAAAGAATTCTTTATCGCCACCAATGATTTCATATTTATTATTGAGGAATGTCTGATTTTGTGTAATACTAATATTGTCATAATCAGCAGACGTAACCTCATTGGACGAGAACGAAGCATCTTCTGCAATTTCGATAACATTCGTTGCATTTGTAAAGTACGGCTTTTCGTTAACGTCTGTAACGCTCACATTGAATTTCTGTCGAGAGCAAAGCAAGAAATTGGATGTCGAAGCTCTTGTATCACAGACTTCTACAACAAGATCATGCTTTGTACCCGAAGTTTTCCATTCTTCGTAATCAAACGGATCAGTAGTATTTTTCATACTCACGATACCCGACGTAAGCCCGATATCGAACAAATCCATAGCGGTTCCATCAACAATTTCAAATACGAATGAATCGCCTTCACCGTCGTCGGCCTTAACTTGCCCAGCTATAGCCTTTGTAGAATTTTCAGGGACCGCAAGTTTTATCTTATCTAACTCGATAAAGTACGGCGGTTTGTTGTCGTCATCGATCAGCTTCACAAGAAGACCGCCATCAAAACGGCCTCCTGTAATTGTAGCGCCGTTCAAGTTCGTTATCTTGAACAACATGTATTCATCATTTTCAAATTGACCATCCAACTTGACCTTAATACGCGCCATAGTTGCTTGGGTCGGATTACGAGTGTTCTTGGCAATAACGACATGTCCGCTTTCGCCTTTCGAGCAAAGCGGCATTGGATATGTCTTATCGTCCAAATCGAGATCTTCAGGTTCTGCAAAGTCGCGTCCGCTCAAACTTGCCGGAATATCGAGATCTATACCAAAGAACGCCAAGCAGTAATCAAAGGTCACATTGGTTCGAGCGGTATCCGTCAGGTAGAAGTTCATATCGTACCAAACGGTTTCGCTTTCCTTAAACTTGTCCGAAGAGAATATATCGGCCTTGATTTCAGCAGAGTTAAACGGTACGTAATGGAATTCACCGTTAAAGTCAGATTCAAACTTGAGCTTTTGACCTGCAATCAGCTGGCCAGCAATACTGAGATGGTCTGCAATGAGAAAATCACCTGTTGTAATAAAGGTTCCCTGAAATTTAGCACCAACACTTTTGTCACCATCTGTTCCTATAAAAGGCTTCCATTCAACATTGGCCGTCGTATAGAACAAAAGATTACCAGCATAATTCGAATCTGCTACTGGCGTTATGTTAAGCTTATCTAGATTATACCATACGTCATTACCATTTCCATCATTTTCAATCCAATATGGTTTATCTTCAGATTCAATCGTTTTTCCATTTGAATAATATTCAGGTTCATTCAGATTTTCCCACATTTGTGTCGTATTATTCCAAGTGGCATTGTCATTCACGATGGCAACTTGAATTCTCAAATTGTTGGCAGAATTTTCAAAATTAAAGCCATCCCTAGAGAAAATACGGGTCAAACGCCCTGTTTTTTTATTCGCATTATGTTTATTCGAAGGCATCAAAATATAAATAATTTCGCCCTTCGATCCACCGGCCTTAACATTTTCTACATACTTGTCATACCAAACTTTTTTGGGACTTTGATTCAAATCTTCTTTTGTTATGGGAGGGACATGAACAAAGACAATCTTTCCAGAATTTCCACTAACATTTATAGCAGGCTCCCAATTTGTAATATTTTCCATTAAAGGAACGGAAAGTTGCTTTTCGGGTTTAGGAACATCTTCAGGGCAATTGTCAAAATGGCCATCAAGACCGGTGCCATCATTATTGAATAAATCAGGCAAACCAGGAACTATTACATCTGAACTGCCCGGAACTGGCATATCTTTGTCCCAGTCTGCATAAATTTTTCCACCACCCTTATGAACGTTCGTGATAAAACGTTTTGTCACATCAACAGCATCACCTTCACGATGTTCATTTTCATTTCTATTGGGATTTGTAAAGCGATCTGGACCAGGAAAATAAATTTGCCCATCAAAGCAATATATGCCCTCATACTTCGCATTTGGAGCATCATACCAATTTGTAAGCGTCAACCATCCAGCACGTACAGGCCCTTTCAACAAAGTATCACCATCAGCACCACCACCATAATAACCAAAATCAAGATCATTACCCGAAATGATAGGACCACCTAACGTATGTCCACCATTATAGAACATGACCTTGCCTTTCGCCGTTCCGGTATAGCCGCTCGGTTCAGCAATTCTAAAGCCACCTTTATTAAAAATAACGGAATCAGTACCCCAGAGCTTATACTTCATAAGCTCGTTCCACAGGCGCTGGTTTTCTGTTTCATCCGTAACGGCGGCACCATCCTTTTCGAAATAAAGAGGACTTAGCAAAACGGTGTCACGTTCAACGGCGGGTTCATCTGACGCATCCTGAGCCAAAGTCGGAGTGGCGAGTCCAAGCGCCGCCGCGACAGTACTCAATACTGTTCTCAAAAACAAATTTCCTTTTTCCATAATAGACCCCAACAAAAAAAGATCCACACCCTAAACACTCATTATTGAATATAGTAACATTTTTTTAACGGTAAAACATTCGTTACAAATAAAAAACAAAAAATGGGGTAATTTAGACCACTTTTTAAAGGCTTTATGACGTAGGCGTATAATATGACGAATTTCGCTAAGTATAAAACTAGCTGCCCTTGAAAAAAATTTACTTTGATTCTATATTTGCGACCACTAGGCCCTGCGCAATGATTATTTGCGGGCAACTCGCCAGGGCGAAAGCAGCAACGGACTTGCGGATCTTTATGTGCTCAGGTAGCCTAGTACTTTTTATTGCCCCTCCGGGGCATTTTTTATTAGGCGTCCTAGCCTTCGACTACGCTTAGGATGACGCAATATCCAAGCACCTATAACCTACAACCTATAGCCTAACAATGATTCTTTGGACGATTCGACACACCAAGCCTTACAACCCTAACGATGTTTGCTACGGAAGATTGGACTTCGACGTTTCCCCCACATTCGAAGACGAATCCGACAAGGCTCTCAAGGCTCTTACCGAAGCAAACGCAAAACCGACGCGGTTGTTTTCGAGTCCGCTTATCCGCTGCACCAAGTTTGCGGGTAAAGCATCCAAGTTGCTTGGTCTGCCCGTCGAAAAAGAACCGGCAATTATCGAATTGAATTTTGGCACGTGGGAAGGGCAAAAGCTGACCGCAGTGCCCCGTTCGGAAATGCACGCCTGGACAAGCGACCTCCGCGGGTTCAGGTTCCCCAATGGCGAAAATTTTTACGACATTGACGAACGCGCCGGAAAGTTCTTGGACACGCTCCCGGACGACGGCGAGTTCCTTTGCATTACACATGCAGGCGTGATTGCCGCACTGCAACATTCCCGTTGCGGACTACCGGACGAGGTATTTGTCGAAGGGATGTTCTCTTACGCCATGGTGTCACGTTTTGAATTTACTCGTAACGAAGACGGACACTACCGCGGGACGTTCACGAAGATTCATGACGGCATTCCGATGCCAAAGCTTAAGATGGAATCTAAAGTTTAGTTGGCAAAGCCTAGTTGGCAGAACTTAGAGCTTAGAACTTAGATTGCACAAAACGAGATTTAACTGGATGGGGCTAAAGCCCCAACTCTTTGGCTCGGTTATAAAAATGAGCAAACTCATTTTTGCAACGCTCGCCTTCTGAGTTGTCTTCGCGGAGTTTATCCCGGACTCCATTCCGGGACTCAGGATGACGAGAGGGCGATTCCCGGTCGGAGCCTGCTTTAAAAGTCGAACGAGAAGACGGCTTGGGCGCCGCCTTCGAAATTCGGGAGGAGCGCCATATGCAAGGGGTTATCGAAATCGCTCAGGAGAGCATCGACAGCGGCATCGGCGATAGAGTACAAGTAAATTAACACACCACCCCAAATGTAAGTGTTACGATTTTTGCGGTAGTATGTTACACGTTCCTTGATGCGGTCGTATTCCTCGGACTTCGGATTTTCCTGTTCGACTAAGTGTTTACGGTCAAGGTAATAATTGACCATGTTCTGAGACGTAGAAACGCTCACAATAGCTCCCAAGATACCCATGTAGACAAGCCCGGCCTTGCCAAAATCACGGTTGAAAATTTGACCGCCACCCGGCAAAATAGCCCAAAGGAGCGCCTTCTTCATTTCGCGATATTCCGTACTTCGGTAGTTGTTATTGTACCAAATGCCAAACGTGTCGAACATGCCATAAAGGTGAACGCCGATAAGCCAGGCGACTTCGGCCTTGCGCACGTCTTCTTGTTCCATTTTTTTGTCGCTCTGCGCACGGACGCGTTCGAGGAATTCAAGGCGTTTTGAATGGTACATGGCGATGCTATCACGAGGGCCATTCATGATTTTTGACGTAAAATAACCGACGGAATCCTGGAAAAGTTGCGCGCGATCCAAGAGTCGATCTCTTTGGAACGACCTGTTAAAAAAGATGTCGTAAATCAGCAAACCTTCGATACCCGTCAAAAATCCGCCACGCACATAATGTTCCGTATAATACTGGCCACCACCGGGAAGCAAGCTAAAAAGCATGGCGTATTTAAGCGAATTGCGCTTTGTAGGGATATCCCATTCGTTCACGGGGAGCGTATCAATAGCCACGATGCCGGTTTTGCCTCTTAAAAGCGGAGTCGAGGAAACTTGAAAACTTTCTTCGCTAGGCGCTTCGGGAGCGTCATCGTCGTCGTCATCGGATTCCGTTGCAACATCCACAGCGCTGTGGGTAGAAACCGGTACACTCCCCTGAACCGAGTCTGGGACTGTAACCGGCGCCGCAGTCTCTGCAAAAAGAGACGCACAAAGCACCAAAAGCGCCATTATGAAGGTTTTTGCTGTCATTGAGGGCGAATATAGAAAAAGATTATTATAAAGTCGTAATAAGATGTTTAAAGTTATTTAATTTTGCGTCACATGATGGAGATTCCCGGTTCCTCCGACTACGCTCAGGACAGGCTCCGCTGGGAATGACATGAGTACGAAAGCGAACTTTCACATTACCGAGGCGAACAGGTTATACGTAGACGCAATGACAAATGAATAAGATTCAAGACTTGACTAGATTGGGCTGAAGCCCGCAACTCTTAAGCTCGGTTATGACAAGACATGCCTTGTCGCAACTCTCGCCTACTGAGTTGTCTTAGCTTCGCTCAGAATGACGAGAGGGGCCGCAAAGTGACTATGCGGCGAAAAAAATTTCAAGTTTTTATAAAAATGTCTGTTTTTGACATTTAATGTTTTTAACTTATGGGTGTAATGATGAACGAAACAATCAATATCGAACACGAAATTCACGAACTGGCCATAAAGATCAAAGAAGAACTGATCAAGCGCGGAGAAATGATGGCAACAGCGGAATCCTGCACAGGCGGGCTTATCGCATCGAGCATTGTCAACGAGCCGGGTTCTTCTGCGATTTTCAAGGGCGGAATCGTTGCCTACCAGAACGAAATCAAGCATGACATGCTGGGGGTAAGCGATGAAATCCTCGAGAAATACGGTGCTGTCAGCGAACAGACCGTAAAAGCCATGGCCGAAGGCGCCCGCAAAGCATTCCATTGCGAATGGGCGGTTGCCACTTCGGGAATTGCGGGGCCAACCGGTGCAGAACCGGGAAAACCCGTCGGTACAGTATGGATGTGTGTCGCCAATAGTTTGCAAAATGAAGCCTTTTGCGAGATTTTTGCAGGAAATCGTGGACAAATCCGTGAAAAAAGCGTGTATAAGATAATGAGCAAGCTTCTTTTTTTACTGAATAGCCAAAAAAGCACTTGCACAAAAGTTCACTAATTAGTATATTAACAAAAAAAAAGATAAAAACGGAGTCTACAATGGCTAAGAAAACTACTACACCCACCAGCAACCTTTCTAGCGAAAAAGCAAAAGCAGTCGAAGCAGCAATTGCCCAGATTGAAAAGAATTACGGTAAAGGTTCCATCATGGCTCTCGGGCAGCAACCTGTCGAAGACATCCCGGTCATCCCGACGGGCTGCATCCAGTTGGACATGGCTCTTGGCGTGGGCGGATTCCCCCGCGGACGTATCATCGAAATTTATGGACCAGAATCTTCTGGTAAAACAACTCTTGCCTTGCATGCCATTGCCGAAGCACAGAAGCTCGGCGGCGTCGCTGCCTTCATCGACGCAGAACACGCATTCGACGCGGTCTACGCCCGCAAGCTCGGTGTGGATATCGAATCGCTCCTCGTGTCCCAGCCGGACACCGGCGAACAAGCTCTCGATATTGCCGAAACACTTGTGCGTTCTGGCGCCATCGACATCATCGTCGTGGACTCTGTGGCAGCCCTTGTGCCGCAGGCAGAAATCAACGGCGAAATGGGCGACAACCATGTGGGTCTCCAGGCACGCCTCATGTCCCAGGCACTCCGCAAGCTCACCGGCATCCTCTCCAAATCGAACACTTGCATGCTGTTCATCAACCAGCTCCGTATGAAGATTGGCGTGATGTTTGGCAACCCGGAAACGACCACCGGCGGTAACGCCCTCAAGTTCTACGCCACCCAGCGTATCGACATCCGTCGCATCGCAGCCATCAAGAACGGCGAAGAAGTCATTGGAAACCGCACCCGCGTAAAGATTGTGAAGAACAAGGTCGCCGCTCCGTTTACCCAGTGCGAATTCGACATTCTGTACGGTGTTGGCATTTCTCGCGAAGCTTCGATCCTCGACCTCGCCTGCGAACTCGACATCATTCAGAAGAGCGGTTCTTGGTTCAGCTACAACAACGAACGCATCGGCCAGGGTCGCGAAAACACCCGCCTGTTCCTCAAGGACAACGCCGAACTCTGCAACGAAATCGAAACCAAGATTCGCGAAAGCATGAAGGATGTGGAACTCTTCAAGCTCGGTGAAAACGATTCCGTGGACATCGGTGACGATGGAGACGGCGAAGCAAGCATCCAAGAAGAAGCATAGATCCTCGCCTGACTTAATGGATTCTCCTTCGGAGAATGACGATTTTTCTTCCTGAAAAAACATAAACCCTGGTTCTTCCTTTTTAGCCATTTGGGATGGACTAGGGTTTTCTTTTATACTAAATTTACGTATAATTAACGAAACTTGGCTAACGGGATGTAATAACATTTATTTATATTTATTGTATGATAAAAAGCGCAAAACTGACGATACTCGCGATTTGCTTATCGATTATCCCAACTTTAGCTCAAAGCGAAAAAAAGACGGTCTGTCCGAGGCTTTTGACAAGCTCCTCGATGATTGTCAACATCGACGGGAAATTCGTTAACGAAGAACGAAACAGGACCAGTGTATCTATCGAATGGCGCCACCACAACGACGAACTCGACACGTTCTTTGTAAACTTGAACGACAGCCCGTCGTTCAACTACATCACAGCCGGCAAATACCGCTACATGGAATTCGACGGAGGGAAGGTAAAAAGGCAACTTGGCCTCCACCACCTTAGAGACAACATCGGCAAGACACCGCTCAAGTTGGACGACCTGGAACTTTTGGCAAACGGCTACTTCAAGTGTCCGGATTCCACAAAGCCCGATGTAAACAATAAAGTTTTTGCTACAGCGGTTTCAAATACTTGGTGGAGCGTCGTAGTCGATTCACTCCACAACCCGGAAAAACTTGTCATGCGTGGCGTCACGAAAAAGCCCCGTTACGTGTCCCTAGCTAACTGGAAAGCCTACGACGGCGAAACCCTCCCGACAATCGCAAGCATGTCTAGCGAAGACTACAGCGGGAGCCTCTGGATTCGTTCTGCATACCCAGAAAAGGCTCTTGAGCTAGAACCATCAAAAGAAGAATCGGTTAAACCTAAAATCTTGTTGCCCGTTCCCAAATTATTTGGGAAAATTGCTGTGGAAGGGGAAAGAAAAGTACCCCTTATACTCAAGCTGAACAAGCAACTGTTGAGCGAATGAACCATTGTAGAAGCGCTCTTTATCGCGTTTCCACATGCCGGCCTTAACGATCAAATTGCGGAACCCGTTTTTCCACGAGAAATGAGATCCCAAAAGCATCATTCGATAGCTTAGGGATTCCTTTTTGACATTACCACCGCTACGTAAAAGCCCCGTTTTGAGGTAAACGCCTTCGTAAACGATAGCCATCAAGTCGTTTACCGGAAACCGGCCAAAACTTTGCAGTTCTACGATATAATCACGGCTGAACACGGGGATATTGCGTTCGTAGTCGTAACTTTTGCCATCAAAATCCGTGCTGATATCGGTGAGTACATAATGCGCACCAACGCCGATAACGCTACCATGCGGTAACGTGTAACTAAAGTCTATACCCATATCAAAAAATTGTGCATAGTCAAATTCGGCATGATCAGAATGCCACACGTTTTTAAAGATATAATCGGAATTCCAGGTTTCTGCAATGGCGCCCTTGCCCTTCACATCGGCGTTGACCATTTCCAAATTAGACTTGAAATAAAAGAAACTTTCATAAAGGAAATTAAATTCAATCTGCGGATTCACCCTGAATGGACGAAGTCCAAGCCCGGCACGGAATCCACCATAAAAAGGAGCGACTTCAACAGAGGCGTCCATCTTGAGGTAAGCCGAAGCAAAGCCAATCGGTTCACCATAATTCAAGGGCGCTAGCGGTTCAAGCCAAGTATAGCGCATACTAGCAATCGCTTGAGGAACCCACTGCCCCCAAACAATCGGCGTATTCACCATCCCTCCCCAAGAAAGGTTCGGTCCGTAACGGAGTCCGACCAAACTAGAGTGATCAACACCAACAGCACCAAAGCTCAGGGAGAGCAAAAATGCCACATTAAGTAAAATAATTTTAAACAAAGCGTTAATCTTATTCATTTCAGTGTAAAATCTAAAAATTATTTAGCTACTTGCGCAATAAATTCTTATTTTGTGGTCATCAAATACAAGGAGATCCAATGAAATTTTCACATCTGTGCGCTATTTCCTTCGGTGCACTCATGCTCTTTGGATGTACGAACAACAAATATTCCTCCCCTGTGCTGATTGAACGCGGCGTGGGCCAACAGGAATACGAACGCGAGTACTTCATTTCCAAGGAAAGTATGGGCATCGACAAGCACTTGCAGAACACCTTCAAGCAAGGCTACATCGAAGAAGGCATGACAACCGACATGGTGAACCTCCTGTGGGGACCTCCCGATCACGAAACTGCCGATGGCATGATTTGGGAATACTTCACCCGCGAAGGCAAGCTCATCACCCGCCTCTTCTGGAAATATCCGGAACAAGCTCGCTTGAAGGGCTACGAAGCGGAAAAGGTTCTCGACAAGATCGAAGGCGACCGCTATGGTGGATCTCCTCCGCCGTCTTCTAGCCGTTCCAGCACGTACGACCACTAGTTTATTAGGTGTTAGGGATTAGGTAAAAGGTATTAGGTCTATATAATTGCGCCGCAAATGTCAAACAAACCTATAACCTACAGCCTACAACCTGTAACCTAACAAGCACTGCTCCCCTTGGTTTAACCGCCGAGGGGAATTTTGTTTAGGGTTTAGGTATTAGGTTTTAGGGGGTGCGATTTACATTGCCGTATGATGCAGTTGGCTATAGCTGAATAAATTATGGATTCCCTCACGACTTTCAGTCGATCGAGAATGACTATGGTCTAAGTTCCATGCGCTAATAACTAATGACTAGTGACTATTCGCAAAAAAATTTCTACATTTACGCGCGTTAAATTTTAAACCTCTCAAGGAGTTAATTATGCGTCAGTATATCATTGCTGGTAACTGGAAGATGAACAAGACCGTTAGCGAATCCGTTCAGCTCGGACGTTATCAAGGGCACGAACGTGAAGCTCGCTATCCAGGACATCCACTGGAAGGACCAGGGCGCATACACCGGTAAGGTTTCCATCGACATGGTGAAGGAAATCGGTGCAGAATACGTGATCATCGGTCACTCTGAACAGCGCCAGTACTTCCACGAAACGGAAGAAACTGTGAACCTCAAGGTCAAGAAGACTCTCGAAGCTGGCCTCAAGCCGATTATCTGCATTGGCGAAACTCTCGACCAGCGCCAGGGCGGCATCCTCAAGGAAGTTCTCGGCCTCCAGGTCAAGGGTGCATTCAAGGACGTTTCTGCTGAAGACGCAGCAAAGTGCGTTCTCGCATACGAACCGGTTTGGGCAATCGGTACTGGCGTTACCGCTACCGACGAACAGGCTGAAGACACTCAGGCTTATGTCCGCTCTGTTGTTAAGGAAATCTACGGCGAAGCTGTTGCAGAAGGCATGCGCATTCAGTACGGTGGCTCCATGAAGGGTGCCAACGCTGCCGGCCTCCTCGCTCAGAAGGACATCGACGGCGGTCTCATTGGTGGTGCAGGCCTCAAGGCTAACACCTTCAAGGAAATCATCGACGCTGCTGAAGCCAAGTAACTTTTAACGAAAGGATCGTCACAAATGACAACTCTCTTTTGGGTATTGATCGTCCTCCACGTGTTTCTCTGCTTTTTCCTCGCTCTCCTTGTTCTCGTTCAGAACGACAAGATGGGCGGTTTGGCAGGTCTCGGTGGCATGACTTCGCAATCTGCATTTTCTACCGCCGGCGCAGCGACCTTCATCCAGAAGTTGACCCGTGTCGTTGCTGTGTTTTTCTTCATCGTTGTTATGGCTCTTAGCCTTATCACAGCCAAGCAGGATCAGGTTGTCGAAGAATCTACTATGCAGAAGGCAACTCGTGAAAACGCTGCAGAACAAGCTGTTCCGGAAATTCCGGCTCTCCCGGCAACGTTCAACGCTCCAGCTGAAGCAGCTCCTGCTGCACCGGCTGCCGCTGAAGTGAAGGCTGAAGCTGCTCCGGCTGCTGTTGAAGCCGCTCCGGCACCTGCCGCTGAAGTTGCACCGGCAGCTCCGGCTGAAGCTCCGAAGGCAAAGAAAGGCAAGAAGAAAGCCAAGTAAGGGTTTGTAGTTTGCCGCATCGGAAACGCTGCGGCAAACTAAGCTCTGCGGTCGTGGTGGAATTGGTAGACACGCTAGCTTGAGGTGCTAGTGGGAGCAATCTCATGACAGTTCAAGTCTGTCCGACCGCATGAAGAAGTCCGTTCTCGAAAGAGAGCGGATTTTTGTTTTGGTTGTTGATCATTGGTCAATGGTCTTTGGTTGTTGGTTAAGACGTTAAATATACCCGCGGATTAATTTTATACAAATTAAATAAATAGTTTTTAAAACCAAATCATGACAAGTATAGACGATCATTTGCGGTAAGGGTTGCTAAATTTTAATTGGAATTACATCAAGGATTTTTATGCAGAACACACTCGTTTCTCCTGTTGGTATTTTAGGCTTTGGCGTCGAAGGCCAGAGCACGTTGCGTTACCTTTTCCGCGAAGGCGTCAAGGATATCGTCGTGATGGACAAGAACCCGGTGAACTTGCCGGAAGTCCCTGCTGGTGTGAATGTCAAGGTCAGCAGCGGCGAGAACTATCTGGACGGACTGAAGGACTGCGTGACGGTCGTGCGTTCGGCAGGCGTTTACCCGATGAGCAAGGAGCTGTTCCACTTCCAGATGAACGGCGGCCTCATGACAAGCCAGATTCAGTTATTTTTAGAACAAACTCGTTCTGCAAAAGTGGTCGGCGTAACGGGCACACTCGGGAAGGGTTCCACAGTGAGCATGATAAGCCACATTTTGGACAAGTGCGGTAAGACAAACGCTATTGGCGGAAACTTTGGCGTGCCGGCATTGGACTTGCTCGAAGACGAGACTCCCGAGCGCATAAGCATCTTGGAACTTTCGAGTTTCCAACTCATGACGTTGTCTGTATCGCCGGATGTGGGCGTAGTATTGCGCGTTTCGACAGAGCACTTGGATTGGCATAAGAGCGTTGAAGAATACCGTGACGCAAAGGCAAATTTGGTTCGTTGGCAAAAGCGCGATGGTGCTTGCGTTTATCTGAAAGACGCGAAACCGACCGCAAAAATTGCTGCAGAAAGCCCGGCCAAGACAAAGTATGCCGTAAGCCTCGCAGACGGTCCTAGTGCTGGTGATGGTGATGCCGTGATTGACGGAGCAACACTTACAATTGACGGTGTAACTTTGTACCTCTCGGACTGCAAAGTACGCGGCATTTACCAGCTCGAAAACATGGCCGCAGCAACACTCGCCTGCAAAGCTTTGGGAATTGGCGTTGCCGAAGCATTCGAAGCACTCAAGAGCTACGAAACGCTCCCCTTCCGCATGGAATTCAAGGGCGAAAAGAACGGCATTGAATTTTACAACGACAGCTACGCCACACGCCCAGATGCAACGATTGCGGCAACCGGCAGCATGAAGCGTCCGTTTGCCTTGATTCTCGGCGGTTCTGAAAAGAACGCGGACTTCACGGAGCTTTCAGAGATTCTCGTAAAGCATCGCCCGAACTTGAAGCGCGTGGCACTGATCGGAGCAACCGCTGAACGCATGCTCGCTGACTTGAAAAAGGCAGGCGTGGACGAAGCAGGAATCAAGACTGCCATCTTCCCCACACTCGAAGAAGCTTTTGCAGACAGTTTGAACATCGGCGAAGGCGGAACGGTCATCATGAGCCCCGCATGCGCGAGCTTTGGACTGTTCAAGAACTACAAAGTCCGCGGACAGGTGTTTGACAAGCTAGTTGAAGGGGTATAAGGCAAAGCCCTCGCGCAAAAAAAATTGATAAAAATGCGCGATGTCCCCTTTACAAGCGGAAGGTTTTATACTAAATTTGTTGCCGTTCCGCTAAGGACCACGCGGTCGTGGTGGAATTGGTAGACACGCTAGCTTGAGGTGCTAGTGGGAGCAATCTCATGACAGTTCAAGTCTGTCCGACCGCAGAAAAAGACTCAGTGAAAACTGAGTCTTTTTTGTTTCTCGCATGGAATCAAGCATAAAATCCACTCTATAAAAAAGGAACCCCGATAATTTCCCGAGGTTCCTTGGTATGATTTACGAAATGCCGATTACTTTACGACAACAAAACCCTTCTCGAAAGCGCCTTCGCCTAAGCGAATTCTATTTTCGCCTTTAGACAAACGCACCGTCTTTGAAGTAAGAACCTTGCCAAGCGCGTCAGTCACGACAAACTTGCGCACGCAATTCCGATCGGAGACCACCGTGAAATTGCCGAAACCTTCATCCCGGATGACGAATCCACGGGAGAAATTAGCCCTGCGAGCAGGAATCAAGCCCGAAGGCGTTTCACTATAAGGCAAGAGTTCCAGCTTGGTCACCGCCCCATCTTTATTGGCAAGGCCGGAATTAAAGGAATAAAGGGTATCCGCAGTACCGTCTGCCTTGTTGAACGCAATATAGTCTATGGCGACAGAGCCCTTGAAATACTGAAGGTAAGACTGAATACCAATGAAGACAATCTTCTTGGGATTGTAACTGATAAGCGCCGTTGCCGAATCCGCGATGTTTTGGGATAGCGGAACTTTATATTCATGCCATTTGCCCCAAACTGGGTCCTTGCCCCCCAGGATAGAGAATTCTCGCCACTGCCATTCCGCCTTTTCATCGGAGGACATCGTAACGACATTGAATCCGGTGTAGCCGTACTTGCCATCGCTAGACGTTGTCCCCGAAATGTTCGCCTTAATGGTAATGGATGTGTATGGAGTAATATCGGACTTGACGACATCAAAACTGATTTGTCCGTACGTAGAAGAGTCCCCCTTGGCAGCCTCGGTCGCAAAGTAGTCGTAAGTAGCCACAAGCATTTTATTGGTCTCGGCGCCCTTGGTAAGCTCCGGAAGGCCATAAGCGGTGCGGATGGCGTTCATCACTGGGTAATCAAAGACCGTATAGTCCGCCGTAGAAATCGTCGTCATGGTACCCGGTCCCGTTCCACCGGTTTCCCAGGTGATGGGAATCATTCCGCGATCTTTGGCGGCCTTCGCTACATATCCGTAGAACTGGGCGCGCCCCTTGATGTGCAGTTCCAAATCGGCCCCGGAGAGAATATTAGAACGGCTCATCGCCCCAAATTCACCGATAACCACAGGGATACCCTTGGAGGTGAACTTTTCCTTCATCTTGTCGAAGTTTTCATCTACGAATTCCTTGCCGCACCACGTAGCATTGCGTTCCGGATCTGTCGTGGAAAGGTAGTCACCCCAATAGTAGCTCGCCTTGCCCCAATCAGCATCCCCATCCATCAAAGTAAAAGTGTAAGGATAGAAATGGACTTCAGCCATCAAACGGTCCGAAATTTTATCGGTCGGCATCACCATCTTGCTGTACGCGAGATCAAAGGATGTACTCGCCGCCTGGATAATCAAGGAACGACTAGCGTTGTTTCCGCCCGTCTCGCGAACGGCATCCACAAATGTCTGATGGTAAAGAAGAAGAGTCTGATGGGCTTCGTCGCCCGCCTGATCGTTTACGTCAGGTTCGTTCGCGCTTGCAAAAAGGAGATGCTCGTCGTATTCCTTAAAGGCTGTCGCGATTTGCGTCCAAAAGGCTTTCTGACGGGCGTTCACACGATCCTTGGTGGCGGCATCCACTTTATCGATATGCTTTTCGAGCCAGCCAAAATCCCAGTGAATGTTGATGATGGTATAGAGTCCAGCATTGACGCAAAGATCCACAACCGTTTTCACGGAATCCATCCAACTTTGGTGAATAACGTTGTTCACAGTGTCGGCATGGGCATACCAAGAAACTGGAATGCGGACTGTGGAATAGCCAGCATTTTTGATGGCCGTGATAAATTCCTTGTTCGGGTACTTGCCACCCCACGCTTCAGGACCGGCCGATGTGATAACACCTGTATCCGTGTTGCCGGAGATGGCCTCCATGGTGTTTCCGATATTGATGCCAAAGCCCATTTTGGCGGCAAGGTCCTTGGCGGTGGGAAGTTCCGCAAAAGCGGATTCGCCTAGAAAAAAAAGGGGAAGAAGAAAACTTCTTATATTCATCCGATACTCCATTTTGATACAATCAATACGCTTATTCGCGTATATCGAAAACAAATATACTTTTTTGAAAAATTTTAGCTATAATTATTTAATTTGACATATTGACAATTTATCCATCAAGATTTAAGACACTTTTAATTTTTTTCAAAGACAGGGCAAAACGAAAATAAAAGACCGAGGTGACACCCTCGGAAAAAAAATTTCAATTATTTTTGAATTTGAGTTTCCAAAATCAAAAAAAATTACTATCTTTGCAACCGTTCCGCTAAGGACTACGCGGTCGTGGTGGAATTGGTAGACACGCTAGCTTGAGGTGCTAGTGGGAGCAATCTCATGACAGTTCAAGTCTGTCCGACCGCAGAAAAGAATCCAACCTTAAAGGCTGGATTCTTTTTTTGTTTCGTCCACAATTACTTTGCTGCGTTTACCATCATTTTCTTGGAACCATCGACCTGCTTGAGCATATAGACGCCTTTGCCGAAGCGCGCAGCCTTGAGAGCCTGGACAGCGTTCATGCCGGAAAGATTCACAGAGCCCACCCGATTTCCACGAAGATTGAAAACATTGTAAACTTTACTTTCAACATTCAAATGAAAACCAATTCCAGCATTGACAATGCGATTGGTTTCTCCACCAATAGGCATATCGTCCTTGGCATCTCTCCCTTCAACGAAATTGATGTAATCGATATCCATCCAGTCTGCTGTAGCGGTAAAGCGAAGAATATGTTCACCAGCCTTGAGGCTTACGTTTGCAGCAACCTTGCTGTAATCGTCAAAATTCTGTTCTTCATTTTCATCCTTTCTTGCAGCGGGAACGGCAACATCTTCAGTGATGTCCTCGCCGTCCACAGAGAGATTGAAGCTAGAGCCACCATCAGAAGCAACAGCCGCAAACATAGTGTAGTCGCCATCCTTAGCCACGTTTACCGTATATTCCAACCAATCGTCCTTCTGAATGTAACCTACAACAATACGGCCATCGGATTTCAGGTAAAGATCAACGGACGGAGCATCCTCCTTGCGATAATCGGATTCACCATTGTTTAAGGAGTCGTTATCATAGAAGGAATCGTTACCTTCGCCATAACCAGGAACATCGAAATTTTCCATCTGAATGACACCCGGAATAGTCCAGGCTTTGCCGCCAAAAGGCTTCTGAGGTTCAGGTTCACGCTTGGTGCCCTGGAATTCCCATTCTAGAAGACCCATGGTGGAATCTTTCGAGCCCTTGAACACAAAAAAAACCTGACCTACAACACCGGAGAGTCCGGTCATGACGCAATCATTGTCCTTGTAATCGTTCCATCCACTAGTCTTTGCGAGTTCGCAGGAACCCGCCAGAGTCCCCGAGGCACTGTCCGTATGGATTTCCACCTTGTTGTCTTCGCCCACGTTCGATGCCTTGATGCGAAGATTCTCGGCACCCTTACCAAAATCCACGCCGCTCACACGAATCCAGGATTCCTTGGAAGCCAGTGGAGTCAGCACGTGTACAACGGGCTTGCCCTTTGTCCAGTCGGTACGGCTGCGAATGTTCAGCTGTTTGGAACTCGTTGTAGCTTTGTATGTCCTGTACGGGTCGAAGTTCTTGATTTGCTTAGGCCCCTCATTCGTGAACACAAGTTCATTCATCTTGTCGCCATTCCAGGTGAGTTCATCGATTGCCACGCTTCTGTGGTTTTCGTAGTTCGGATTCACGGAACAGACGCCCTGTCGCGTACAAGAAGTCGGATGATTATCAGAAGTCACTAGGCGGCGGTCATGATAAACGGCATACCACTTGCCTTTGAACAAAGCGAAGCCTTGGTGATTGTTGCCACCCACGCCATGAGCGCCTGGCACAGCAGCGACGCCCGGAATCACGGTACCCACATAATCATAGGGTCCCATGATATCTTTTGACATACCATAATCAATCACATAGCCATTGTTGTTGAAACTTAAGTAATAGTAGTCGCCCTTCTTGTGCAGATAAGGAGCCTCAAGAGAATTGGGTAGAGAAATTCTTTTCAAGGAGTTTTTATCTATGATAATCTTGTCATCAACTTCATTAAACTTGATGATATCGAAGTTGTTGCCAGTTGGTCGCTGCCCAGTTCCACCACCGCCGAAAATCACATAGCCCGTACCGTCGTCATCAAAGAAAATCCCCGGGTCAAAGCAATTCCCGATGCCGTCGCAACCACCAATCACGCTCTCCCCCCAGTTAGCAGCGATATAGTGAACTCCGTGAGATTCCTGAATCGGGTCCGTATAGGGTCCATCGATAGCAGAAGCCGTAATCATGCCCACGCCACTCGCGCCATCGGGATATACTATATAAATCTTGCCATTCTTGACAGCAATGCCCGAAGCCCACGTATTGCTAGGATAATCGCCGAATTCGCGCTTACTTTTGAAAATCATGCCATGGTCAGTCCAATTTTTCATGTCCTCGGAAGTGAACGCCGAAAGACCGGTGATGTCGTAAGTCAAAGTTGTCTGGGTATTATTGTCATCGACATCGGTCAAAATGTAGAAGGTATCACCATCAGCGGCACATGAAGGATCAGCCAGATAATGGTAAGTGGAAATCGGATTGTCCGCCAAGCCGAAAGAACAAAAACCCGCAACAACACAGGTCATGCTTACTTTTTCAATGGTATTCATATCATAAACCAATTTATTATATCCCCTATTCCAAATTATGTTTTTTCCGTAATCGATTATTACACGTGGAAATAAAAAACCTTTGACGTTTTATCAAAAAATGCTCCGATTTTTTCGAGACACCTTAAAATTTCCATGAGGACAGAGCCGAATCATCGAAGCCGGAGATGATGTAGAAAAATTCATCTTCTTTCGAAGCTTTAAAAAAACTATCTTTGTAAAGCAAAAGCTTCTTGTTAAACCTCGCTGCCCAAGCAATGATTTTCAGGCAACGAACCTTGAGTCTCAACATGAACCAATTTGAACTTTTAAAAACGTCGAAGAAATCCAAGGCCCGTCTGGGTGTTTTGCATACCGACCACGGCGACATCCAAACGCCGATTTTTATGCCGGTGGGCACCGAAGCGACCGTAAAGGCCGTAACGCCCGCACAACTGAAAGAAGACATCAAGGCCCAGATAATCCTCGCCAACACGTACCACTTGTACCTGCGCCCCACAACGCCAAAAATCGCTGCAGCAGGCGGCATCCACAAGTTCATGAGCTGGAACGGCCCGGTGCTCACGGACAGCGGTGGATTCCAGGTGTGGAGCTTGAAAGAACTTCGCAAGATTAAGCCCGAAGGCGTTGAATTCAGAAGCATTCTCGACGGTTCCAAGCACTTTTTTAGCCCGGCCAGCGTGATGAACGCCCAGCGCGAAATCGGCGCCGACATCATCATGGCGCTCGACGAATGCACACCGTACCCGAGCACCGTCAAGGAAGCGGAACACAGCTTAAATTACACGCTCCGCTGGACCGCCGAAGCTATGGAATGGCTCAAGGAACACCCGCCCATTCACGGGTACGATCAGCAGTTCTTTGGCATTATCCAGGGCGGCATGCACACGCATTTGCGCAAACAGGCCATCGAACGCATTGCTGAGCTCGGCCCCGACGGCTACGCCATGGGCGGACTTTCTGTGGGCGAACCGACCGAAACAATGTACGAGATTGCGGACTTCTGCACGGACTATTTGCCCACAGACCACCCGCGCTATGTGATGGGCGTCGGAACGCCGTGGAACTTGTTGGAATTGATTGGTCGCGGCGTCGATATGTTCGACTGCGTGATGCCCACGCGCAACGCCCGTAATGGCATGCTATTCACCAGCGAAGGCGTTCTCCGCTACAAGGCTGCCCGCCACGCCGAGGAATACGACAAGCCAGTAGACCCGAATTGCGACTGCTACTGCTGCCGTAACTTTAGCCGCGCCTACTTGCGCCACCTGCACCATGCCGGCGAATCGCTCGGCTACACGCTTGCCAGCATCCACAATCTGCACTTCTACCTACACCTCATGCAAGAAGCGAAGGACCACCTCGCCAACGATACCTTTGAAGAGTGGGCTAAAGCTAAGTGCGAGGTTCTTCAAAGAAACCTTGAATAAAAGATGTGCGAAAGCCCAAATTTTGATTTTTGGGCTTTTTTTACGTAAAAAAAAATCAAATCATACGACTTTTTTACGTAAAATTTCATACAAAATAACAAACTTTACACATAAAGTATTTATTTTTCGTGCATTTTCTCTCGTTTTTCGCACATAAACAGTTCGATTTTCCATAAATCAGCACTCCCCAAAGACGAAATATTTGAAAATATGACGAAAAATCACTAACAACATATAAATTTTACGTAAAAATCGGCTATTTTCTAACATTTTTTACGTAAAATCAGGCATTTTTTCAAAATTTCAGGTCTATATGACAAAAAGGTACCTGAAAACAGGTACTTTTTGATTATATGACATTTGGGTACCTGAAATCGTCCGCAAGCCTTTATCTGCTTGGCTTG
>NZ_CACZDK010000043.1:0-27310 GCF_902779965.1 Fibrobacter succinogenes
AGCCTTGATTTTACTGATGAAAAAGGCCCGGAGGCTTTTGCCTTCGGGCTTCCAATGGAGTACTTTCTGAAAATTTTTCGGGGCTGGGTTGATAGTCCGACGCTCTAACCGATTGAGCTAAAGCCCCAGCTCACCCAAAGTTAGTAAATATTTTGAAATTGTCTTCGCCCATTCGTAATGGAACCCGCTATAAGCGTTCACTACGCATTTGTCCCAATCGGCGACTTCCGTGTTGTACACATTAATGGCGTCTTTGATGCGGCGCAACATTTGGTGCGGGGCGTTGGCGTCATCGACGAGGAATGCGTTTGCTTCGCCGGCGGTCTCAAGGGTGTAGTCGGTGAGCATGCTTGCGATGCCTACGTTCCTGCCTGTGAGCGGGAGCGTACCGGCTGCCATGGCCTTGAGGATAATCGAGGCGGACGGCTCTTGCAGGTTCGCCGCGAACAAAATATCAGAGGCGGCGAGTGTGTCGCGGAGTTTTTCTCTGTTGTTCGCTTCTTCGGAGTCAAACTGGAGAACGCGGACGAAGTTGCTGTACTGGTGCGAAACTTCCTGGTAGTAGTTCCATTCGGGGTGCTCTGGCGAAATGCCCACAATGATGAGGGCGTTCTGCTTAGCGATGTCCGAAAGGATTGTCGCTAGCGTTTCGGAAGCGTTGCCCGATTCCATGTCCATGTGGCTGTATATGATAAGCTTGTTCGAAAGGTCCATGTCGAACTGGCGCCCGAGGCTCGCCTTCGCTCTGCGCTTTGCTTCCTTGATGGGGAGCTTTGCCTCGTCGTTGAAGTCCCAGAACTTGTAGTTCACGCCGAACTGGATACCCAGGAGCTTCTCGCTGTTGCGGTTGAGGAACCCGCTGAGGCCGCCGGGGAGGTTCGTGTTGAGCATGGCGTCGCGGTAGCCCGACGACGGGAACAGCACCTTGTTTGCATACAGGATACCGGCCTTGAGGAGGCTGATTTTGCCCCAGAACTCGTAGCCGTCCATGTTGAAGTCCTTGCGCGGGAGCCCGATTTTTTCGATTTCGCTGGGCTGTACATGGAAGTCGTAAGTGATGTTATGGACGTTGAAGAAAAACGGAATATTGTGGAAAGTTTCTTGATAGACCGTATGGCAAAGTGCGCCAACAAGAGCGCCGCCCCATTCGTGACCGAGGATTGCCTGGAAATGAAAGTTGCTCTGCGCGCTGTATGTGAGCACAGCCGAGGCGAACATGGCGAATCTTAGGTGGTTATCGCTATAGGGAGGGGAATGCGGTGGGCCGTAAACATAAGGGCGACCGAAATATTCCTCATTATATATATAGGTGTGGAGAGGGTCGTCATCAGAACGCCAAACTTCGAACGGCTTGTTCTGCAACGCTTCGACACCTTTAAAAACGCAATGATACTTGTCGGAATCGATAATGTGGTCTTTATAGAACGGCGAACAAGTTACAACTTGGGAACCGGCATTGGCAAATGCCTGAGTGATGCAGTTTACTGCGGTAGCGAGGGGGCTCGGTACCTTCCAGTTCCCCGCTTCTGGAGTTACGACGAGTATATTCATTGTTTTTTTTATGCACTCCAAATAAAAATTTACCTACAAAAATAGGTATGTATAAATTTATTTATTTAAATTTCAACTGAAAGGGTGTATCTTATTTTTTTTCGTAATAAAGCGTCCTTTTCAACGTTTTCTAAAATAACTTCATCTGAAGGATACAAAATGAAGAAGATTTTCATTGCTGCTTTGGCTACTGCCGTCGCCTTGACGGTGACTGGCTGTAAGGGTACGAACGAAAAGCGCGGCGACGAACACCTTAAGGAAGGGCGTTTCCGCAATGCAATCAACTCTTATCTTGAGGCGAAGAAGAAGGGCAAAATGTCCGATGAATTCTTTGACAATTTCACTCTTGCTCTCGTGCGTGCGGGTGATATGGAATCCAAGAAGGACTTGAGCAGCGACCTTATCAACAACTATTTTGAAAAGGCAGCTTCCAATATCGGTAATGTTAAGGAAGACGCTACTGTCGAAGAATATGTGAAGACTCTCGGTGAAATCGGTAAGCGCCAGGCCGCTCAGGAAGGTGTGGACTACGCTACGATTATCAATGCTTTTGCAAAGATTGACTCTGCTGAAGCTGTCGCAAAGACTCGCCACGTTGCAGAATCTGCCATCAAGAGCATCCGTGAAGAAACTGAAAAGCTTTATGTGGCTCGCAACTTGCAAGAAGCTGTTTCTGAAGACGACCCGGTCGTGAAGGAATACTTGCTCCTCCGCATGGCTGAAATGGCTCCGACGAATCAGGAAATCCAGGCTGCCTTGAACAAGAGCCGCAAGGTCACTCGCGGTTACTTCCTCATCTTCGGCGAAAACGTTCCGGACTTGAGCGGCAAGCAACGTGTGGACAAGTGGGGCTATGTGATGGCTATGCCGACGATCAAGCTTACCAAGACTTCCCTCTCTGGCGAACTCCAGTTCTGGGCTTCTACGGGTAACAACACCGAACTCGATCCGTCTCAGATCAAGCTCGTGTCTACCGAAGGCAAGGAAGTCTTTGCCAAGGGTAACACTGGTTGGTGCGAAGCCGAAGTTCTCGTAGGCAAGAAGGGCGACGAAAAGATTGAAAAGAAGCAGAAAAAGTTCAAGGGCAAGGGCAAGTTGATGAACGAATTCCAGTGCTCTGTGAATATCAGCTTCTCTTTCCCGGGCGGCTTTGTTCCAGATTACATCGAATACAAGGACCAGTACGGTATTGGTCGTAAGTACCTCGGTCACTAATTCGAAGCAGATTTAAAGATCGAATTTCAAGGGCTCGCCGCGGATGCGCGGCGGGTTCTTTTTTTTTTGCAAATGTAGATGAATTTGTTTGAAATGCGTTTGAGGGCGTTTTTTACGTTATAAAACGATAAAATTAGGCGTTTCTTACGTAATTTTATATATAAATGAATCGATTTTTGGTAAAAATAAGTGAAATGATGATGAATCGTGACAGGAAATGCTCATTTCAATAAAAAAATAATGGTTGCAAAGGCAAAAAAGGCTATAAAAACTTATTAAGTTGAAAAATTTTACGTCAAAAAAAAGAGAAAATGCAAAAAGTTACGTAAAATTCGGCCATTTTCTTTTTTTTTTGAAATTTCTGAAAGTAGTTAGTTTGTTTGCTCTTTGGTGGTGGTCGCGTGGCTTTTTTCATAGGTGTTGGAAAATTATGGATGACCGTGGCTGCGACATTGACGCTTCGCGTCGAGGAAGACGAGTATGCAAAAAAAATCCCCGGCGTTTACCGGGGAGCTCATAGCTAATAACCAATGACTATTGAATCACTGATTAGAATTCTGCGTGGGCGCTCATGCCGAGGGCGAACTTCGTCTTTCCAACAACCGGATTCTTGTTCTTGCTGAAGTTGTAGCCGAACCAGAAGGTAACGTTCGTGTTGATGGTCGGGTAGAGGTAGAAGTTCATGCCGAGGAATTCGAATTCGTCCTTGCTGATTTCGGAATCTGGATCGTGGTATTCGAAGCTTACGCCCAAGGAGAACTTCTTTGTGATGTCGAAGCTCGGTTCGATGGCGAAGAGCATCTGGTCTTCCGTGAAGATTTGCGGTGCGGCTCTGTATGCTTCGTCATCGCTGTCGCCCTTGTTGACGATCGCGTAGAAGTAGTTGAGACCCAAGTTGAAGATGCCGTAGTTCAAGCTCGGTTCAACGAGGAACGAGTGAACGGCTTCGCCCTTGTACGGGTGGATGCCATAAGCGGCATAGACGCTGTAGTTGAGAATTTCGAGGCTCTTGGAGTAGTCGAGTTCCGTACCGAAGAAGTAGGTGTAACCACGACCGACTTCGGAACCGAAGACCCAGTCCACACTTGGAGTGATGGTCAAGTGTTCATCCGGGCGGTTCAATAGCTTGAGGGCGTAGGTGCCGAACACGGCGATGGCACTCTTGCTGTCGTCGGTGGCGCCAATGTAGAACTTACCGTCGCCGAATTTTTGGTTGCCGACTTCGACACCGAAACCGCGTACGCTCTGGTCGCGAGAAATAGCGGCATAGCGGCTTGGATCGCGCCAGAAGTAGTAATTGAATGTACCTGCGTTGTAGGTCAAGTCACCGAAGACGAGGCTTACGTCCTGGAATGGCTTCCAGCGGAGTTCCACGCCGTCAAAATTGAATGCGGTGTAGCGGTCGTCGTCGCTTGTGATTGCCGTTGAGCGGGCGAGTCCGTGGCGGATTTCGGCGGCGCCTTCACCTTTTGTGATATTGCTCTTGGTGTTCGTGAAAACGGTAACGGAAACGTTTTCGTCGAGGTTTGCCTTCACAAACAAGTCAATGTCCTGGTTTGCGGCGTTAGTGGGGTCGAAATCCCTGTTGAAGTAGCTAGCGAAGTCAAAATCGACATTACCATGGATTTCGATGTCGGCGGCCATGGCAAAACCGGTAGCGGCGAGGGCAATCGGCAAAATAAGTTTACGCATACAATCCTTCCAAAAAAAGATTTGTTTGAATTTTACGTGCAAAAGATAGAAATATCTTTGCCCTGAAACCAATGTTTTGTTCGTTGAACCCCAAAAATACGGATATGCTTCGTCTTGGCGGCTTCAGTTTTGTAAATTTAATACCGTCTTTAAAAGAGGTGGATATGAAATTCTCCCCCCGTTTTTTTGTTTTTTTGTCGCTTGCCTTGGTGCAAGGTGTTTTCGCGTTGACAGCGGATCAGGTTTTGGATAAGTCAAAGGCTTGGTTCAAGTCGGGCAAGGCTTGGAGCCTTAATTTTAGGGCGCAGATGTTTCAAGTGGATTCTCCGGATGTTCAAACGCAGTCGGGAACGCTTGTTGTTGCCGAAGGGGACAAGTTCAAGCTAGACCTTCTGGGAATTAAGTTCTATAGCGATGGTGAAAGCCTTTGGCAGTGGAATGTGGAACAAAAGCAGGTCCTTATCAAGGCCGTGGAGGACTTGTCGAGTTCGCTTCATCCGTCGGAGCTGTTGTTTAAATATTTGAATTGCAAGGCGCTCGGGATGAGCGAAGGCGAATTTGCCGGGAAAAAACTTTGGGTGCTGAAACTCGACCCTGCAAAGTATGCGGGGCAGTTTACCAAGATGGAAGTTTGGCTTTCGAAGACGGATTATTCACCAGTGCGTCTCTTTACGGAAGATCCGTCGGGAAATGCTACTTGGTATGGCATTCTGGATATGAAGGTGGTCAAGAAAATTTCTAATGATGATTTCAAGTACAAGCCTATTGCGGGTGTTGACGAAATCGATATGAGGTAGTTTGTGAAATTGGGCAAAATGAAAAGTTCATGGGCTTTTGTGGCCTGCATGCTTGTTGGCGGGATCGCTCTGTGCGGGAATGCCTTGGCTGGCGAAACGTTGTTCAGCAACTATGTATTTTCGGTTGCTCCGGCGGGTGAAAATGGAAAGTTGTGGGCGTTCTCGCAAGATAATTCCGGTACTTATAGTGGTATTACGTATTTGAGCTTTAGTGTCGCTAAAGATGGCTCTATTGTAACGGAACCTACGAAAAGAGAACAAGTTTCGGATACGTTGACGGCCGTGCATGACGGATTGCTGTATTCGAATATTTCTGATGAGCAGGCTGAATATCGGCGCCTTTCCGCGATTTATGCCGGTTCAGACCTTGGACTTGTGCTTCCGATTTTTGCGATGGACTCGAATGAACGCTATCGAATTCCGGCTGGATATTTTACAATACGCGATGTGAATAATATTATCGAAAATCCGATCGACATTTCGGCGGCTGCGGATATAGATACTTTAAAAAACAACCCGATGATGTACACGATAAGCGGCTTTGCTTATGATTCGACTGCGAAAAGACTTTGGGTTGCTCGTGGCGCCTTGGGTTTGATGGTCAATGATAGGTCTGGAAAAAATGGAGCTAAGGATACAACGTTTGTCCTGAATTATGAAAAGAAACAGCTGGAAAAACTTGAGGATGTTAAAAAGAATTTGGATTTGAAAAATAATCCTGAAATTTTTGATGTTTGTCTGCATCCGAAAACAGGTGAACTTTGGCTTGCAACGGCGAAGGGTATTTTAAAAAGGAATTCCGATGGAAAATTTTCGACGGTGTCAACGAAACTGGATTCTACAGCTCGTGTGACGGGACTTTGGATGGGCGGTGACCCGCTCCAGATTATTGCCGAGACGAACTACAAAAAGGATGGCAATGTCGTTGGTGGTCTATGGCGCCGTTATGATGGAAAGGACAAAGATTTCTCTAAGGTGAATTTCTTGGATACTGCTGGAAAGGTGCAAAAGAAAGATATCTATGATGAATCGGACTACACTGTGAGTGATGTCGCATTTTTAGGAAAGACGGCCTTTGTGCTGGTCAGTTCTGTTGGTGGATCGACAAGTGGTTACTTCAAGATGGATTCTCTTGGAATTAGGGCTTGGGAAAAAGACGATAACGGAAAGGATAAGTGGCTATATGGCTATGAAACGGGAGCCACGGACCGCAAGATGAGAATTACGTCTTTAACGACGTTCCCGCTTACGGATAAAAGAATGGGACTTGCGATTGGAACGTTCGGAAATGGCGTATCTGTTTCTGCAGATTCGGGCGCAAGTTGGAGTGTTGTGCTGAATCGTGCAAAACTCGACAACAATTTGGGTAGCATCCGTATGGTGCCTTCGGTAATCCTTGCGCCGGGCGAAGAATCGCTTGTTTCGTATAAAGTTGGCAAGGAATCGAAGGTGACGATTGAAGTCTTCAGCTATGACATGCGCAAGGTGCGTACGATTGTGAAGGATGCTGTCCGCAATGCGGATGCTTCGCGAAGCTCGAACCCGAAGGAAGATTTTTGGGATGGTCGAGATGACCACGGCAAGGATTGCACGATGGGCGTTTATTACATCAGGGTAAAGGATAATCACGGTCATATTGGCTGGGGCAAGGCGATGACGCTGGGAGGTAACTTCAGATGATTAAAATGAAAAATCTTGTAGTTACGGCGTTGACGGTTTGTTCGCTTGCTTCTTCAGTTTTGGCGGGACCTTTTTCGAAAAAGTCCGAACTGGGGGGCTTTGATGGTTTTGTGGAACGCATGGGCGCTGGTGTTCGTGAACTCGGACGCGGTAACACGGGTTCTGCGGATACGGCTTCGATGCCTGCGGCTTATTGGAACCCGGCTTTGCTTGGTTTCCGTGAAAACCTTGGTGTTACGGTAAATTTTGAAAAACGCGACTTGGATCGTCTTGGCGGTTCTTTGGGCGTTGAAGGTAAGGTGGGCAAGCGTATGGGCGTTGGCTTTGCCGTGCTTTATCGTGGCGATACGGATTTCCAGGTTATTGATGATGACGATGAAACTGTGGGTGAGGCTGAACCGTTCTTTACGATGTTCTACCTTGGCTTTGCCTATCGTGCGACTCGCCGAGATGCTTTTGGCCTGTCGTTCTCGATGAGCTATGATAATTTGGATATCGCGCAGTATTATGATGGCGTTGAAGATGCTTTTCGTAGCCCCGTCACGATTAACTTGAGCTGGTTCCGTCAATGGAATAGCAAGTGGTCTTCTTCTGTTGTAATTCGCAACTTGAGCTTTAGCAGAAATTTATCTGCAAAATGGACGAAAAATCCAAGCACGAATAATTCACTTGCATCGACAGAAGGTGTACGCCCGAAGGTGTTGCAAATTGGCCTTGGCTATCGTTCGCAAATTATGGGTAAGCCTGTTTACGCTTGGATGGAAGCGCTCGACTACCAGGTGGCCGATACGCTTTTGGCATTTGACCCGCAGCTCCATGTTTGGACAGGCCGCGTCGGCTTTGAATGTGAAATCATCCCGAATGCAACGCTTCGCGTGGGTATGGACGATTTGGATTGGATGCTTGGCGCTGGCTACAAGTTCGACATTCGCATAGGTCGCAAGAAATACCCGATTGAAGTGAACTATGCGTTCCTTTATGAATCTCGTGCCGGTATTTGGACGCCGTTTACCCTTGGATTGAGGGGATACATTCCTTGATTTCTAAGGTGTTCATTTCGAAGGTGCGCAGTCTAGAATCGATGGACTGCAACTTCGATGCTGGCATAAATGTGATTTGCGGGCCAAATGGCTGCGGCAAGACTACAATTCTGGAATCAATCCATTTGCTTGCGCAAGGTTTCTCGTTTAGGTCGAGAGACCTGCGCGAACTTATTACGTGGAAAAATAACGAACTGATTTTGCGTGGTGAGTTTGAAGACGAAGGGCGTACGCGAATGCGCGCGATACGCGTGTATTCGCGTGGGAGCGAAGTGCGCGAAAACGGCGAATCGCTGAAATCGCCGACATCGTTTTTCGGGACATGCCCGGCGGTAATTATGCAGCCTTCGGACATCGAGCTATTGCGCGGAGGACCGGAGGTACGTAGGCATTGGCTCGATGAAATTCTCTGTTACCGATCGGCGGCGAATGCTCAGGTGTTGCGTCGTTACAAGCGTGTTTTACAACAACGTAACAAATGGCTCAAGGAATTTAAGCAAAATGGTGCTGCGGTTGGTGGCGAAGATTTGTTCCGCGTTTTGACGCAACAGCTGATTGAACTTGGCGCTAAATTGTGGGCGGCGCGTATTGCACTTTCGAAAGAAGTTTCTGAAATTATCACGCGGTATTACCGTAAATTATCGGGCGGGGTGGATGAAATTACTTGCGCTTACAAAAGTTCGATTTTAAAAACGCTAGATGCGCTTGATGCCGCAGAATTCATGTCTGATGAAATGATGGATGAATTGCCGGCCGATGCTGAAATTGCGAGAGCTGCTGATGGGGCTGCTATTTACAATGCTAGCGGGAGTGTTACGGGAACTGCGGCTGAAAATGCGTCGGGTTCTGCTTGTGCAGAATGCGCGAATGATGCTGACGGTGTCGTGAGCGAAGAAATGTTGCGGAATGCTTTTTCGCGAAAACTTGCCGATTTGGAATTTGTGGAACGCTTACAGGGAATGACCATGGCGGGACCGCATCGTGATGATTTGGCGCTTTGCGCCTCGGGCTACGAGATGCGCTCTGTCGGGTCGCAGGGGCAATGCCGCTCGGCGGCTGTTGCTATGCGTTTTGCGGCGGTGGATGTGGCTTCGCGCTACTTGACAAAACCGATTTTGCTATTGGATGATATTTTTGCAGAACTGGATGTGAACCGCCGTGATGCGGTGGCATCGCTCATTCGCGAAAAGCAGTGCCAGGTGGTGATAGCAACGCCGCAGGCGGAAGATTTGCCCTTCAAGGCGGATGTGGAGATTAAGTTAGAAGTAGGAAGTTAGAAGTAGGAAGTGGCGATCTTGGCGTAAACGTAAGTACAGGAAATAATGTATCCCCTCCGCAAGAGTAAAACGAGAAATTATGGTTTCCCTCCCTCCGGTCGAGAATGACTGAATCCGAGGATGACAGTACAAAAAAAAACGCGCAATTGGATTGCGCGTTTTTTGCATCGGGGGCGTTACGGGGCCCTCCCCGTTAGAGAGGGTGGCGAGCAACGTAGTGCGAGCCAGGGGGATGCTTCCCCCCTCAGTAAACAAAGATTTTTACTATTGCGATCCTGTCTACTTCCTACTGCCTACCGACTACTTATTTTTCAGCAAGTCGCGAATTTCGGTGAGGAGCTTTTCTTCGGCGCTCGGTGCCGGAGGAGCGGCCGGTGCAGCGGCTGCGGCAGCAGCTTCAGCTTCTTTCTTCTTGCGCATGTTCTGCATGAATCCGAGGAATTTCTTCATCAAGAGGAATACGGCGAAAGCGACAATCAGGAAGTTCAGGACTTCACCGATGAAGGTACCGTAAGGAATGGCGATGCCTTCGGAGGTTGTGTAGACGAGGGTCTTGATGCCTTCGCCTGCGTTCTGGCCACCGCATTTGGCGATGATGGCGGTAACGGTCGGCATTACGACATCGCTGACGAACGAATTGACAATCTTGCCGAATGCTGCACCGATGATGATACCGATGGCCATGTCGACGATATTGCCCTTGAATGCGAATGCTTTGAATTCTTCAATGAGTGAAGCTGCTTTGTTTTTGATCCCCATTTCTTTCTCCTTGTTGGGTGTTTTGTATTTAAATAATTAGAAAAACCTTTAAAGTTTGGCATGCAATTTTTAAATTTGGCTCGCTATGTCATGGTTAATATTGGCTTTTGCCTCGGCTGTTTTTTTAGGCTTTTATGATTTGGCAAAGAAAAAATCGGTTCAGGATAATGCTGTTCGACCGGTTCTGTTACTTTGCAGTGTTTTTTACGCTTTATTCATGCTTCCGGTTCTCCTTTCGGGAAATTGCGAACCGCTTACTTTGCATGATCATTTCTTTTTGATGATAAAGTCTATTATCGTTGGCGGAAGTTGGCTTTTTACGTATAGCGCGATTGCGCACATGCCGCTCAGCATTTCGACGACGATTCGTGCGCTTGCTCCTTTATTTACAATCATGATTGCGGTGGGGTTCTTGGGCGAACGTCCGCAGGTGATGCAATGGGCGGGTATCGCGATTTGCGTTTGTTCGTACATTGGACTGAGCCTCGCGGGCCGGAAGGAGATGGGACACTTCTTTAGTAATGGTTGGGTGGCGGCGATGCTCATCGGGACGATTCTTGCGGCGTGCAGTGGCGTTTATGACAAACTGATTTTGCAGCGGATGAATTTTGAACCGCTGACGGTGCAGGTCTGGTTTAGCATATACATGTGCGTGGTGCAATTTTTGACGACGATGTTCACGTGGTATCCAACGCGCAAAAAAACGACTCCGTTCCAGTTCCGTTGGTCTTTTTTGGCGGTGGCTGCGCTTTTGATTGTGGCGGATCGTTGCTATTTTTTGGCGGTGAGCGATTCGAATGCGTTGATTTCTATTATTACGGTGCTGCGTCGTTCGAGCGTGTTCATCAGCTTCTTGGCTGGAATCCTGGTGTTCAAGGAACGCAAGAGCAAGACGAAATTTTTTGCGATGTTGGGCGTTGTGATTGGGCTTTGCCTGATTTCGCTAGGCCGTTAACTTAGGAGCGTTATGCTAAAGATTGGAATTACGGGGTCTATTGGCGCGGGCAAGTCCTTTGTGGGTGTACTTTTGCGTGAACGTAATTTCCAAGTGCTTGATGCCGACCGCATGGTGCATGAGCTTTACAAGGATTGCGCTGAACTTCGTGCGGAAATGGCTGTGTTCTTTGGCGAAGAATGTTTGACGCCAACGGGTGTGAATAGCACTTTAATTGCCGACCGCATTTTTGCGGATGCCTCTGCCCGTGAAAAATTGGAGCAGATAGTTTATCCGTACTTAGCGCAATCCGTGAAAGATTTTTTTGAAGCGGATGCTTGCGCTACGGGTGTTGCGGGGACAGAATCGGCGAGATTTGTGGAGGCTGCGCTTTTTTCACGTGCACCTTCACTAGTCGAAATGCTCGATGAAATCTGGATTGTCGATGCTCCTGAAAGTGCTCGTTTGCAACGCCTTGTCGCTCGGGGACTTAGCGAAAATGATGCGGCTCGCCGTATTGAAAATCAGCGCGGCGCCTGCGCTCCGGAACTATTCCCTAGCAAGCGGATTCGTACCATCGCAAATGACGGTGGTCGTTCGCAAGTGGAATCTCAACTAGACGAGTTGTTGGAGGTTTTATAATGATGCCTTATATTCACCAATTTGCAAGTTTTCTAAGAGTCCACCTGACTTCTATTTCTGTGGGGTTGGTGGCGACACTTCTTATTCTTTATGGTTCGTATATAAACGATTATTTTAAACGAATTACAAAAAGCTTACCGTTCGTTGTTCGCTTTGCGTTATTTGTGGTGCTTTGCAGCGTTGGCTACGCGTTTGCTAGTTCGCAGCTGGTCCGCCTTTTGAGGCTTGGGCTGCGCCAGCTTTCGGATTTTCCGCTGATCGGCGTTGTTATAGGTAGTTTTGTGCTTTTGGCTTTCCTCGCTAAAAGGGAAAAGGATATTTAACACTGTATATTTGAGTGGTTGTATGATTTATATCACTATGTAAAAAACTATAAAATGATGTTTTTCTTACATCTGCGCAGTTCTGCTTTTAATAATCTATCTTAGGATTCAGAAAAACAAAAGGGTATTACTATGCAGAAAGAAGATATCGTCGTGTTAAGGCAAGTCGTGATCTTTTCTTTAATAGCCATTGTTCTTGGCTTCGTTTACGGCTAGTATATAAAAAATTGGTGTAATATGGTGTAAAGCCGGCACAGTATTTACTGTGCCGGCTTTTTTTGTATGCAAAAGATGTTATATTGTTCTTTGCCTGTTAAAAGATTAAAAAGGGATTGAATAATGCCAGCTGAAATTAAAATTCTTGAAAGAGCTGAAATGTATCTGAGAAAGCTTTCTTGCGGGGTGAATCCTCTAACAGAAGAAGATTTGCCAGAAGGGGACGCTTGCCGACAGGAACGTATTAGCAAGTGCCTGACTTATGTGGCCGATTATTTAAAGCAAAAAGTGATGCCGGTAATGGAACGTCAGGAAAAGGCTAAAGCTCCGAAGCCGCAGAAGGTGTTAAAGCCGCGCGTGGCTCGTAATGTTGCAGATAAAGAACTTGTTTTTACTCCTGAAATGTTGTCTAAATTTGAAATTTCGGATGAGCCTGTTTCTGTTTCGGGCGTTGTTCGTCGTTTGAACTTCTTGATTCCGCAGGATAGCGGAATGATGCCGCTTGTGTATGCGGATGTTGCCGAAGTGCTTTCAAAAGAAGGCGTTCTCTTGAAACAGGAAAATGACAAGGGCAAGGATTTGAATTTGCCGACTCCTCATGGCGAGGAACTTGGCTTTGCCCGTGTCGAAGCGGATATTCGTGGACACCATTCCATATATACGAAGTGCAATGTGGATGCACAAAAGTTTATTTTGGATCATCTTGACCAGTGTGTGGCGCAGGCGAATGAACGCTTGAACAAGCGCAAGGAACGCACCGAACTTGGCGAAACATTCCGTAGTGGTAAAGAAAAATTCCATGTGACCGAAGAACAAATTAAGAATTACCCGACGGATGAGGCTCCGGTGCCGGTGAGCGAAATTGCAAGGCGCTTGAACGATTTGCTTCCGCAGGATTCCAATGTCGAAAAGATTTACTTCAAGACGATTCGCGATTGGTTCGTTTCGCAGAATTACCTTGAAGAAAAGAAGAATGCGCTTGGAAAGATTTTCTTTGTGCCGACGGAAACGGGTTCGCAGAATGGCATTGTGACGGAATCGCGAGTGGGCAAGAACGGCGAAAATTACGATGCTGTCTTGTACAATGGCGTGGCGCAGAAGCTTGTGCTCGACCACGTGAACGAACTGACTTAAAGTCATCCTCGAAGCGTAGCGTAGGGGATCCATAATTTCTTGTATCTACGTTTGCGATAGGATCCATAGAGAATTAAATGAAAAATGCCGCCCCTTTAGTTCTCTTTGGGGGCGGCGTTTTCTATATCGTTTTTTTGTCATGCCCGTCTCCGAACGGGCATCACCATACGCGTCCTGAAATGCTGATACTTATCTCAATCTTCTCAGGCCGCGGGGCATCGGAACTTCCTTGCCGTCTTCGCCGAGCAAGTAGATGTTGTCGAGGCTGATGTAGCCTTTGCCACTGTGGCGTGCGCGGAACGCGAAGTTCTTGATTTTGGTCGGGTCGAGTTGCGGAATCGTTTTGCCCCAGCCTTCCTGCTTCATGTTTTCCCAAATGAGTGTATCGCGGACCCAGTTGCCGTGCGTGTTCTTGAGGCGGATCATGAATTCGTCGTAGTCTTCGACTTGGCTTGACATGATTTGTAGTTCGTGGTAGCCTTTGGGGTTATTGTGCGTTGTGGCGTAATCGAAAACAATACCGACGGATTTTTTGACTTCTTCGGGAACGGCGTAGTAAGCTCCGGAGTAGTTCGGCCAGCCAAGCTCAGGTGGCTGCTCGACGATAAAGTCGTGGCGGATATAGCCGCCGAGAGGCGGGTTGCCGTTGATGATTTTTGCATCCATGGAGGTGGCGTTGTCGCCGTTTACGACCGGGAACCACGATACGTTGTCTAAACCGTTATCGAAATTCTGCATGACGCTTGTGGTGCGGTAAGCACCGCGAATGCGGAATGGTACTTTAAAGGTTGCTTTCTTTTTGTTCTTGCCGGTAAGCGTGATTTTGAGTTCTTGTGCACCTTTAACTACTTTGTCTGTGACTGGAACTTGAACGTGGAAACTTTCGATAGAAGAATTCCATTTGCCATCGTCCGGAGTCGCATGAATTGTGAGGTTTTTCTTTTCCCACTTGTCAATTTGAATTTCTGCGCTCGCGAGTTCGCCACCATCTTGCACGGCGGTCATAAAGAGATCAAGCGTATCACCTGCGGTCATCACCTTCTTTTCGAGTGCGATGGCGAGAGCTTCTGGAGCATTGTTTGCCTGTGCTGGCGGGTTCATGCGGACAACGACTGTTCCGAATGGCGGTACTTCGATATCGCTGTTTTTGCCTTCGATGCGGCGTCCGCTCGGGCCCATTTTCGGGTACGGGTAAGCGTCGCGTTGATCACCAATCCACTTGAATTGTTCTGCGCCAAACACGTCAACTTCTACGCGTGCGTTGCTTGACTTTTTCTTTTCGCTCTTGCGGTCGATTTGTACGATTTGCTTAGTATCGGTGAGGTTCACGAGAAGCACGTTGCAGCTGTTGCCTTTGCAAATGGCGTATGGCACGATGGATTCTGTGGTGCTCTTGACGGGAACAACGGCGTAGCCGCTTTCAAGGAATCGCTTGAATGCCATGTAGACACCGAAGTATTCGGCGGTGGGTTCAAGGCTTGCCCAACGATTCCAAGATCCATTTTTGACAAGTGCTGACAAGCTAATGACGCCCCATGTGTGGTCCGGACCTTCAAAAATATCGCCGAATGCGTCCCATGGGAGCGCTTGGAATCGGTCGCCAAAGCGGACCGCGTATTGCGCGAAAATGTTTGCCATGCCGGCGGCTTGCGGGTAATCCATCCAAACTTGCGTCCCTTGCACGGACGTGCTGAATTCCGAGAGGAACACGCGACGCTTGCCTTCAAGATACTTGTTCATCCAGGCGTTCAGCGTATCGGCGTTGTGCGCGACATCAAGGCTTGCCTTGAGCATATCTGCGGCATTCAAGTTGTTCGGTGCCCAGTACGGATAAGTGTGCAAGTCGACGACATCGAGATAGCGCTTGCCATCGGCCTTTTCGGCTTCACCGACAATGCGTAAGAATTCGGCCATCCAATATTTGCCATCCATGAGTCCGGCGCCTTTTTGCTGCATTTTGTGCGTGCTGAATAGCGGACCATGCAAAATGATGCTTGGGTCAACGGCCTTCATGGCGCGGGCGTATTCGACAAATCGTGCTGCGTATTGCCTTGCCGAAAGCGGACCGGATTCTTCCCATTCGCCATCGAGCTCGTTGCCGATTTGCCATTGCTTGATGTTGTACTTTTTGACTTTGTTTGCGTAGCGTACCCAAGCGGCTGCTTCCTTAGAAGTGCCTGTACCTGCGTTGACGCAAATGACTGCTTGAGCCTTTTGACCATTCACTAATTTCGGAAGCTGGTTGATGTACGTCATGAACTCTTCGAAATGCCATTTGATGCCAGTCCAGTCGGTGCGCGGCTTGTCGCCGTTGCGCGTGGACATGGCGAAGAACTTGTAATCATTCCCGGCGAGCAAATCGTCAGAACCGCTAAAGAGTTTCATTTCCCGAATTTGCACACCTTTAGAAGGTAAGTCGGTTGTCTTGAAGCGGAGCGCCACATAGCGTGCGCGAGTTGTGGCGAACTTGTATTTTGTTTCGCCGCTCGTGACCTTGACGGTTCCCCATCTTTTTAGCTTGTTTTCAAGATTCTGGTGAACGCCTGGGTATTCGGCGTATTCGTCTGTCCAGTATGAAAGTTCAAAAGATTTCGGACGGAGATTGCCCCATTCGATGATGATGGAATCGAGGTTTTTCTTTTCAGGGAACTCAATAACGACCCAAGGCGGATCTTTCGGATCGAGAATTTCTCCCCACCACATCGTGCTTTTGTCGCCATCGGCTAGGTGGCTGCGACGGATAAAACCGTAGTTGTCCTTGGTGGTGCCGCGGTAAATCGTTTCGCCGAGAAATCCCGGTGCCCAACTTTCTTCGCTAGGAGTCCAAAGTCCGGTGCTGTCGTATTTACCGGCGCCGTTCCAGTGGTAGTCATTGCTAAGGCTCCCGTTCGGGAATCGGAAAATTGTGTAGCCGCCATCGACGAGGGCGGGCGTCATGTCGTAATAGCGTGAGGGCGGATTCCAGATGGCGAGATCTGCGCCCATCATGTTTTGCTTGTTGATGACGATGCCCGGATGGGTGTCGTCAATCTCGATGACGTTCTGGGCGGCAAGTGCAGAAGTCGCTGAAATCGCGAAAGCCGTGCTGCACAAAAGTTGCTTGAATTTCATAAGACCTCCTCAAACGTGGGGTAAGGTTCGTTGTGAAAATTTAACGAATTTCTAGCTTGCTAAAAGTTTCGTAATGGTCTGCGGTATAGTAAATAATACAATCGCTTTGGTAAACGAGACGCTTGGTGCCGCGGTTCTTGGCGGAGTATTCGATATCGGCTTCATGGTATGAGCCTTCTGGCAATGTCGCATGATAATTGTTTGCGTTTGAAGCGTAATTGTTGAATTTGTCGCCGCCAATCATCACGCCGATTGTTGTCCACGGGTTGAAATTCCACTTTTCAAAAGTCTTGCCTGTCTTGGTTTCGTAAAGCTGTTGGCCTTCGTTTTTGCCTACGTAATTGCTTGGCAACTTGTCGAATTTGCACAAGTATGCCGCCACAGAATCGCGAGTGGTGTACTTGCCGGATTCTTGGACCGCTTCGTAGATACTTTTGACTTCGACCGAAGAAGAACTTGCTACGCTACTAGACGAGATTGCTTTTGTACTGGAAGAACTTTTGGCTTGGCTGCTTGATGAAGATTCATTACTGCTAGAAAAAATTTTCCCGGCACTGCTTGACGATGTTGCCTTGGAACTAGAGGATTTTTCTGTAAAACTACTGGATGATGTTTTTACGCTTGACGAACTTTTGGCAGTACTGCTTGATGAAGTCTTTTTGATGCTCGAAGAACTTTTAACAGTGCTACTAGATGAAAATTTTTTTGAATCTGTTGATGACGGTGGTGCACAAATAATATTCCCGCAATCGTCGCGTGAATATTCATAACACATTATATTGTCGTAGGAGGCTTCTTTGCAGTTGTCTTCTGGTGCAGACGTTGTGCAGGCGGTTGCCAAAAAACAGGCTGCAGTTGCGAAAAAAAGTATTTTTATCGTTTTCATGTTTTAAATGTAATAAAACGATTTTGCAACATGGGCTTTATGCCATTTCGAATGGCGTTAAGGCCTTATTCTTATATTGGTTCTTCTTGTCAAGACTTTTTTGTTGACGATATACAATATGTATGCGGCGAAAAATGAAATGAGCATGGTGAGAATATTCGAAGAATCCTTGTCGAGAAAGTCTATAAAATCAAAGAATAATTTGTATATAAATATGTGGCACAAATACAATTCTAATGACATTAGCCCAAAGACGGTAAATATTTTATCAATTGTTTTGTATTTGTCAAAAAATATCGCAAGAAGTATGCACAGAACGGGAGTTATGATGATGTAAGGAATATAAGCGAGGGAGCAAGTTTGCAATGCGTAGAAAAAATAGGTTTGAAATAAAATTAAAATAATTGATGCGATAAACGCGGCTGTCAAACCCGCTATTTTTAGTTTTTTGCTGAGTTCGATTCTGCATCCGTCTTTTGCCCAATGACCAAAAATAGCGCCTATGAAAAATATCGGAATTCTTGCGTATGTTAATATAATGAACCCGCCGTAGTTCTTGTTGTTGTAGTAAAGGATACAAGTTAAGGCGTAGATTAACATTAAGGAAAAACCCGCACCGATAAAATGGAAGGATGCCTTAATTCCGTATTTTTTGAATAGTTTAAAGTAAATAGGGTATATGGCGTACAAAAATAAAATGCAAGAAATAAACCAAGATTCGTCACGATACCCAATCCAATAGCCTAGTGTTGTCGCTTTGCATACCAATAAGTAAAAGGCTCTAGCGCTAAAATCCATTTGCGCTAAAAAGACAATGCCAATCACAACCCAATATTCTGGAACGATACGGAAAAAGCGACTTCGATAATATTTTTTTATCTCAAAATTTTTTCGGGACATGGAAAAATACAAACCAAATCCTGACAGAAACAAAAAGATATCCACGCCGCCATAACCGACAGACCTGATAAAATCAATGACGGCCAAATCTGTAGGAACGCGCAAATGAAACAGCATAATCCATAATATGGCAAAGCCCATTATGGCACTTCTGTGTTTTGATATTAATTGAAGTATGCTGTTCACTTTATTAATATACTCGTTTTTATGAAATAACGATATCGGTTCTTTTGTGAAAAGTGTAAATAATCTATATTCATGGAATGTTTAACGATTGCCAAGCAGGTTCTCAGATGGACGAAATTTTCAAAACTAAAGGCACATGCGCTACGACGATTCAATTTACGCGCGATGGCGACAAAATCCGCAATATTCGTTTTACGGGTGGCTGCAACGGAAACCTCAAGGCCATTGCAAAACTTTGCGAAGGCATGACCGCCGAAGATATTGCTGCTAAATTGCTCGGTAACACATGCGGTGGCAAGCCGACATCTTGCGCGGATCAGCTTGCTAAAGCGGTTCTCGGTCGCGAACCGTAATTTGCCAGTCGATTTTTTGCTCGCATTAGGTAAATGAAACGCCGGCGCAAGAAACGTTCTCCGATGAGCCGCTCGCAGATGATGCAGGCGGTTCATTCCGAAGATACAAAGCCGGAAATATTGGTGCGTCGGGCGCTTTTCAAGGCTGGTTTTCGCTACAAGTTGCATCGCCGTGATTTGCCGGGTTCGCCGGATTTGTTTATCCTCAAATATGGCGTGGTGGTGTTTGTGAACGGTTGCTTTTGGCATCAGCATGGCTGCAAATTTACGAGCCGCCCCAAGAGCAATCCTGAATTTTGGAATACAAAATTTGACAATAATGTTGTACGCGATATCAAGACGAACTGGGAACTTTCGTTACAAGGCTTTCGCGTGGCGACCGTTTGGGAATGTTCTATCAAGTACGATTTCGAACGCACTATCGAACGGCTTAAAGCGTTTATTGTTAGCGACGAAGAAACGATTGAGATTTAGACCTGCATTGATGAAATAAAAAAATTATTTTTATTCCAAAAAAAGGTAGTTGAGGAATTATATGCAAATAAGTTACACCGAATGGGTATGTCCTGAATGTAAAACAAAAAATCGTGAATCCTGCAACACTTGGATGTACGGTAGTCCGATTCGCGAATGCAAGGCCTGCCGCTGTGAATATTTGGACAAGCGTTGGCGCGAAGTGGCGATAGACGGTTTTGACCCGCGCAGCAACAATGCGAAGCTCTATGTGAAGGGAGCCCTTTTTCTTTTGGCGCTTGCTCTTGTTTGCGGCGTGCTGACTTATTTCCAGTACAATGACGGACATTACTCCATGAAGGTTGTTATTGCAGGAGTGGCGAGCGCTTTGGGTGCCATTGCCTGTGGAATCAATGCTTTGCGTATCAAGCTCGGATTCCAGAACAAGGACAACGACAAGTACATGGCTGAATCCAAGTTCCGCCTGAGCGACCCGCAGTATGTCGAAAAATTGCGGAAGTACGGATACAAGGTTTAAAAATAGGTGTAGCGATGCGCTTTCTTGAAAAGATTAGTGAATTCGTTGGCAAGTGGATGGCTGTTGTCGTGCTCGTGATTGCAGCGCTTTCGCTGTTCATCCCGAAATCGACGCTTTGGATTGAACTCTCGTGGGTGAATTACCTACTGATGGTTGTGATGTTTGGCATGGGCCTTACGCTAAAGTTGACCGACTTTGCACTTGTATTTGCGCGCCCTAAGGAAATTACGATTGGATGCGCGGCGCAGTTCATCGTGATGCCGGCGCTCGCATTTTTGCTTTCCAAAATTTTCGGGCTCGACGCCGCATTGATGGCGGGTGTGGTTCTCGTGGGCACGTGCCCGGGAGGTACTTCGAGTAACGTTATCACTTACCTTTCGAAAGGCGATGTGGCGCTTTCTGTCGGCATGACTAGCGTGAATACATTGCTCGCGCCAGTGCTGACGCCAGCGATTACCTACCTGCTCTTGCGCACCACCGTGAACGTGGATGTGGTGGCGATGTTCCTTTCCATCGTGAAGGTTGTCATCGTGCCGATTGCGCTTGGGTTCGTTATCAATAAGTTCTTTGGCAAATGGACAGCCCGCGCCGTCAAAGTTCTGCCGCTCGTTTCCGTGATTGCGATTGCGATGATTGTGGCCGCTGTCGTCTCACACAATGCCGCAAAGATTCTTTCCACGGGCGCTATCGTGTTCGCTGTGGTGATTCTCCACAACCTGCTCGGTTACGGCTGCGGATTCGGCCTCGGAAAGTTGCTGAAATTTTCGACATCCAAGATGAAAGCTCTTTCCATCGAAATTGGCATGCAAAATTCCGGGCTCGCCACAAGCCTTGCTGCAACAGCGTTCTCGGGCCTTGCTATGGCGACCGTGCCCGGCGCCATCTTCTCCGTATGGCATAATATTTCCGGCGCAATTCTTGCGAACGTTTACCGCCGTTGGGGCAAGTAGTACCGTCTAGCACCGCAGCGAGTCTCGTGTAATGCCTGTGGATATTTTCCGCAGGCTATTTTCAAGAAATCGCGTGAACGTTTATTGCAGTAATGAAATGCGCACTAATCGCATCCGTAAAAAAGCTGCGTGTTGCGATGCCATGCTGCTTTGCGATAAACCGGCTCCAACAGCGAATCATTTTCGTTCAAAAAGAATGTGTGTTTTTTGGTGCACATCGATGATAGCTGGATGCAATAACGAGCGGTCGCTTCTGTGTGATGCTTTCTGTGGAAGCATGAAAGCATAAGCAAGTGGTCGTTCTTCATCGCTTTTTCAACGGCGCCACGATAAATGCGGGGGAGGCTGCACCCGCGAATCCAGACCGCAAAAGCTCCGTTCGCAAGCGCAATGTCTAAAATACGACGTTCCGCATCCGAATGGAACGTGCCCACAAGGCACTGGTGGAACCGCCCTGCTTCTGCGGCCCATTGCTCCAGTCGATAATCATCTGCGTCAAAGTTTCTCGATGCGAAAACACCGATTTTCGTTTCTGGCCCAAACCACAATCGCATGGATCCCTCTGTGTTGATTCCGATAAGTTTGATTCTGTTCATATTTTTGCTCCCTTAAAAAATAAAGACCGCCCCGCTTGCGCGGACTGCGATCTAATAACATCACCCTTTCTGGTGCTGAATGTAATATACAATTAAAATTTGAGAAAAACAAGGTCAAATAAAACGGTCAAGTATCGGACGATACATCACTTTTAATAATCGGATAGACCGTGTGAACGCCGCTTGTCACTATAATGGCCGCAATTTTATTTTATCTATACTTTTGATAAATCTTTTCAAATCGTTCACGTCAAACGGTTTGCCATGCGATGGATAAATTTTGGCGGGATTGAAAGCAATCATCTTTTCCCATGATTTGCGGTAATCTTGCAGATTTTCTATCCAGATGATATTGCGATTGATACTAGGAAATCCATTCATGGCGGCATCACCGCAAAATAGAATTCCGTCTTTCAAAAGAGAAATATGGTCTGCAGTATGGCCCGGCGTCTCAATGGCTTGAATCGGCAAATTCAGATTGCGAAATTCTTGCGAATCAGTGGTAATCAAACGATTTAAATATTCATCTTTGATTGGCGGGAACTTGTGTTCAGATTTTCCGAATAGTGCGAACAGCTTGCAGAAAATGTAGGCGAGCATGCTTGAACATCCGCCTTCGAAGGAATTCTGCCCGCTTTTAAGTCGCTCGATTGCTTTGGGGTGCAAAATCACTTTTGCATTTGTAATGGCAAGAACTTTGTTCAGAAATCCTGCGTGATCGTCGTGCGCATGTGTCAAAAAAATGAATTTAATTTCGCTCGGCTGTATATTGAGCTTTTTTAGGTTTCTTTGAAAACGCGAAAAACCGTTCTCGTATCCGGTGTCGATGAGAATGTACCCTTCATCAATTGCAAAAAGATAATTGTTGACGACCCGATTGCCAATATTGTAAATGGTCATGCAAGAAATATAGTTATATAATAGCCCAGGGCTATCAGTGGACTAATTCACAAACTGCCAGGTATCGAACAGCACATCACCCTTTATAATCAGATAGACCGTGTGGACGCCGCTTGAGATGTTGCCGCACTTCGCCTCCTGTTCCTGCCAGTCACTGCCAGCGCTGTTGATTGAGGCTACGTTCGCGCCATCTCGCTTGTCAAGACGGAGCGTTACCGAGCCCTTGCCTTTCACCAGGGCCTTCAGCGTTTTTGCGCTGCTGAAATTCACATTGCGAACTTCGATGACGCCTTCTGTAGGTGCCGGGCCATCCTTGCTGGGAGTACCGACGGAAGCCACCATGTGGCCGGGTTCCTCCGTTGGCACGTAGCGAATGCCCAGGGTTGCGGCAGCCGTAGAAGCCTGCTGCACGGAATAGGGGTCAAGATTCTTGATGGCCTTTACACCCTTGTAGGTCGGTTTCGCTTCCTTGATAACGACATTTGCTTCGTCCACTTCAATTTCGTCAACCAGAATGCTGCGGAAACCGCCGTGGGAACCTATAGAAGCCTCTAGAATAGCCGCCTGGTAGAATATGTACCACTTGTCCTGATACTTATGGAGATGAGTGTGATTGTTGCCGTAGGTCATGCCATTCTCACCCATGTTCTTGAAGTAGTTCCCGCCGTAGGTCCAGGAATCAGGATTCAGGGGCTCGGTGCTGGTGAAGTAGTTCATGCTGCAGGCCGTCGGAGCCTCGCCATCCCATTCCCAAGGAGTATGGTCGTTCCAGTCGTTGTTGAAAGTATATACGTACTTGCCGTTGATATAATTGAGTTCATTTGCCTCAAAGTGGAACGGGGACGGAAGTTTCACCGGATCCCCGTCAAGGGAATGCAAGTCCGGATTGAGCTTGGCAATCCAGCCCTGCCCATTACCGAACGAAATCCAGCCATCGCCGTTGTCGTCAATTACGGCACCCGGATCAAATATGGAGCCGCTGCCTTTTACAACAGGATTGTCGCCATCGATAAGGCTCTTGCTCAAAGGAGATGTCCACGGACCCACCGGAGACTTCGCCTGGATAACGCCGGTGCCAAAGCCGCTATTGGAGAAATAGAGGGAGAAAAGCGTGCTGCCATCGGCCTGTTCCTTGCTAATGATGCTGGGTGCCCACGAAGCCATAATCCATGGAGCCACTTCACCGACAGGAATCAGTCCGTGATAAGTCCAGTTGACCATATCGTCAGTGGACATCATTACCAGCGTCTTGATTTTCTCGTAAGTATTGCTGACACCTTCTTCGTACTGCTGATGGTCGTTGGTGCCATAGACATAGAGACGCCCCTTGTACTCAATGGCCGTCGGGTCCGCACAGTACTGGAAATCCAATATAGGATTGGCATTGTCCAAGCCTAATTTTGGGGACTTTACAGGCATCTTGCCTACCGTGCCATCGGAATCCTTTGCCCGGATAATGATTTTACCGAAACTGATCGTTGCGGCATCACTTGGAGTGTTTGGGCTTACGGCAAGAGCCAAACTGACAAGCGTCTTGCTCGGTTCAAAGGACAGAACAAGGCTTGTTGCGCCACTGGGAATTCTTTCCGTAGTCTTGGCTTCGTCGCTATAAGTCGCAATCACATCAATGTTATCGTATGCGACAGCCTTGGCAAAGTTTATCTCCACCTTAGTATAGACATCCGTATTCAGGTCGTGTATATCCCAGTAGTTGTTGGCATACTGCTTATAGGTAAAACTATTGTTGTCGGGGTCCTTTTCGCCACCGCCGCCGTACCAATCTACAATGATATCCTCGATAGACAGGGCAATATCGAATTTGGCGACAGCAACCTCATCCTTTATTTCGTCGTTGCCGAGAGAATCCTTAGGCAATTCCTGAGAAAGGGAATCCTTTGGCTGGACGGGATTGACGGTATCCTTGGGCAGAACCGAGTCAACCGTGTCCTTGGGCAGAACTGGATCGAGGGAATCCTTGGGGTTTTCCTGACCGAGAGAATCTCCGGGGATATCCAGAATGGGGTCGTCTTCGTCAAAATCCTTGCTGACGGAATCATCGTCACCGCAGGACATCAACATGGACGAAACGGTTACAAGCGTTGCCGCAAGAAGGATTTTCTTTTTCATATTCACACCCCATGCTATCTTGGTTATTATTAATAATATATTATATCAGCAAATTGGTATATTATGAAAAGCAGTTTTTTTCACATAGCGTGAACAGTTCTAAACGGCTAAATTTTTATCACCGGCATAGGCGGGATTACTATTTCTGTGGGAGCGGTAACACTGACGAATATTGCCGTCGCCCTTATTTTAGGTATTATTGTAGACGCAATGCTAAGCAAAAAAGGATAGGTTCCCATGAACGAATTTGAAAACATGGAAAACGTGACCATTTTCAAGCACCCACTTATACAACACAAGATTTCGCACCTGCGCGACAAGGAAACGGGCACCAACGAATTTCGCCGTCTTGTCGAAGAAATCGCGATGCTCGAAGGGTTCGAGGCCCTGGCGGACCTCCCGCTTAAAGACAAGGAAATCGAGACCCCCATTGAAAAATGCACTACGCCGGTGCTTGCCGGGCGAAAGCTCGCCCTGATTCCGATTATGCGTGCTGGGCTCGGCATGGTTGCGGGGTTGCAGGCTTTGGTTCCTTCGGCAAAAGTGGGACATATTGGGCTTTATCGCGATGCTGCATCTCATGAGCCAGTGGAGTATTATTGCAAACTTCCAGATCCGATTGACGAACGCTTGATTGTGGTGGTGGATCCCATGCTTGCTACGGGTGGTTCTGCCGCTGATGCTATTACGATGATAAAAAAACATGGTGGTAAGAAAATAAAATTCATGTGCATTATTGCCGCTCCTGAAGGATTGAAAAAACTTCACGAGGCACATCCGGATGTTCAAATTTACGTAGGACATTTGGACCGTTGTTTGAACGATGCCGCCTATATTTGCCCCGGCCTCGGTGATGCCGGCGACCGCATTTTTGGAACGAAATAGCAAGCCCGATGTTTATTACCAGTTTGTGGACGTAGAAAATTCTTTCTTCAATTCACGAAAAACTTGATCAGCCGATTTTACTTGTCCTGCCCTAAGATCCATTTCTGATAGCCGAAGCAAAGCTTGAAGATTCAGGGCATCTCGCCCCTTTTTATTTAATTCATTTTCGTTGTGCATTGGCAATCCTGTTCTTTTAAGAAATATAAACAGTTTAGGACGTGGAGTCAATAGCGCTGTTTTTTCAAAAAAACAAATTAACCTCTTGACACGGTGTATCCGATTAGATACATTTAATGTAGTATGATTACGATAAATCAGACTCCTGCATTTAAAAAATGGATGAGTAAATTACGGGATTTTCGAGCAAAAGCTAGAATACTCTTTCGTCTGACACAAGTCGAGGGAGGCAATCTCGGAGATTTCAAATCCGTTGGTGATGGCGTATTAGAAATGCGGATTGATTATGGACCTGGATATAGGTTATATTTTGTGAGAAATGGAGACACAATCGTGATTCTTCTTATTGGTGGAGACAAATCTACGCAAGATCGGGATATAGAAAAGGCTAAAGTAATTTGGCGAGGAATGCAAGATGAAAAAAAGTGAAGCTACAGTTCTAGACATTGCCGAATACCTCGACAACGAAGAAATCGTCGCCGAATATTTGAATATGGTCAGCGAATCTGATGACCCCGCGCTGTTCCTCCGAGCCATCGGCCACATCGCGAGAAGCAAGGGAATGTCGCAGATAGCTGAAAAGACAGGACTCGGCCGTGAAAGCCTTTACAAGGCTTTAGACGAAAAAGCGCACCCGCGTTTTGAAACCATTTTCAAGGTGCTAAACGCCATGGGAATCCAAATGACGCTTGTCCCTAAAGTGAAATTCAGAAAGCGTACCAAACAAAAAGAACTTTGCGTCGCCGAGAAAAGAGCCCGGTACAAGGTGTAGGGTATTCGATGTACAAAAAGATTCGCTAACTATTATATTTCCATTTACTATATTATATCTGGAATTCAAGGAGTGAATGATGACGAAAAAAGCGAATGACATTTTTTTAGAAAGTTCGCAAAATCATAAATTGAAGACAATCATTCACTCAAATTGCCTAAAAGATTGTTTTAAATACGAAAATCCTAAAAATACTCCCAAAACAGACGATGACTTACTAAACGACATAATGCGAGTTTCCAAAGAAACTTGCTCCATTACGTTAACGCAAAAGATGTATTCTTTAAATGGGGCATATGATGTTTCGACAATTACAAGACATTTTGGAAGTTGGAACAACGCTTTGCGAAAAGCTGGGTTGGAATCTGGAAATATCGTTAATTACACGGATGAAGAATTATTTGAAAACATATTGAATATTTGGCAATTCAAAGGAAAACAACCTGTTAGAAAAGATTTAGCCTTTCCGCCATCTAAAATATCTCAATCTCCATATAACCGAAGATTCCATTCTTGGATAACTGCAATAAAAGAATTTGTAAACTATGCAAATGATAAAAATATTGAGGTTGATAAAAACGACTGTGTTAATGGTGCGAATATGAAATGCCCTGGAAGGGATCCATCTCTTCGTTTGCGTTATCAAGTATTAAAAAGAGATAATTTTTCATGTTGTCAATGTGGTGCAAGTCCTGCAAAAGATCCATCTGTCTAGCTTCACATAGACCATATAATTCCATGGAGTAAAGGCGGACGGACAACTCTAGATAATTTGCAAACTTTATGTTCTAAATGTAATTTGGGAAAAAGTAATCAAGCGGATTAAATAATTCTTTAAATTCTTTTGATGCAAGTTTAAATATGGGGTCTTAGGGGCCATGCGCCCTAGGCGAAGGGGTGGGGAGCAACGCAGTGCGACTCAGGGGAAGGCTTTCCCCTCCTTTTTTGTATGGATTGTTTCGTCATTTTATTCCTTGCAATGACGTTTTTCTTGCAAAACATGCTTGCTTTTCCTAACCACTAATCACCAACCACTAGCCACACTTATAGTCTTTTTCTATCTTACCGCGCACCGCCAGATGTCGTATTTCTGGGGAACCGGGCGAGAACCGCCCACAAAAAGGATTATTTATGTCTCAAATCGAACTCACCTTCCCCGATGGCTCCGTACGTTCCGTAGCATCGGGCACCACCGGCCTCGAAATTGCGAAGGGCA
>NZ_CACZDK010000043.1:27350-28184 GCF_902779965.1 Fibrobacter succinogenes
AGCGGCACCATCAAGATTATCACGCCGAGCAACGACGACCCGGATGCTCTGATGCTCCTGCGTCACAGCTGCAGCCACGTGCTTGCCGAAGCCATCTGCGACCTGTTCCCGGGCACCAAGCTCGCCTACGGTCCGGCTATCGAAAAGGGTTTCTACTACGATTTGATGACACCGACCCCGATCCAGCAGTCGGATTTCGAGCGCATCGAAAAGCGAATGAAGGAAATCATCAAGGAAGACCGTCCGTTCGTGCGTTGCGAAGTCAGTGCCGCCGATGGCCTGAAGCGCACCGAGGGCGACAAGTACAAGACGGACAACGCTGAACGCGCTCTCGCCCGCGAAGGCAGCGACGGTACGCTCAGCTTCTATGTGACTGGCGAACCGGGCAAGAACTTTGAAGATCTCTGTGCCGGCCCCCACGTGCCTTCTACTGGCAAGCTCAAGAATTTTAAGGTGCTCTCGATGTCGGGCGCCTACTGGCATGGTGACCAGTCTAGCGACCAGCTGACCCGCGTGTACGGCACTTGCTTTGCCGACAAGGAAGGTCTCGAAACTTATTTGAAGTTCCTGGAAGAAGCCGAAAAGCGCGACCACCGCAAGATCGGTAAGGAAATGGACCTCTACCACATTGAAGACCATTCTCCGGGCATGGTGTTCTGGCATCCGAAGGGCACCAAGATGGTGAACGCCCTCAAGGACTACATCCGCGGTAAGATTGACCGTCGCGGCTACCTTGAAGTGATCACGCCGGAAATCGTGAACAAGACTTTGTGGATCAAGTCCGGCCACGCCGACAAGTACAACGAGAACATGTTCAAGACGCTCGCTGGCGAC
>NZ_CACZDK010000044.1 GCF_902779965.1 Fibrobacter succinogenes
CTTGGAACATTTCCAAGGCTTTTGCCCACTCTTCTTCTGTGTGTTTCTTATACATGAAAACCCCGAAAGTTGTGTCCAACTTTCGGGGTTCACATCAAAAGCGGGACTTTTTCTTTAAATGTAACTGGATCTTTCCGCCTTTGGCGTCAGGATGACGTGGAGCATAACAATGCAGCCATTTTAATGCGAAAACTGACCCCGGAATAAATCCGTGGAGACATAGCAACAACAAAAATCTTTGAATTTGAAGTCCAAGAATATAGATTTAGAGATGGAGATATGGAATGTTTATGAAGCACTTTAACTACACAAATTTTGCCGTTACGGCAACTGTCGCAGCACTCGCAGGCACAGCTTTTGCTGCCAACCCCATCCGTTTAGAAGCCGAAGATGCAGTCCTTGCTAACGACCACAAAGTCGTTGTGACCGAAGACGCCAAGGCATCGGGCGGAAAGTTCGTCGCCATGAAAGAAGGCGATTTGGAATTCAAAGTTACAGTCCCTGCCACAGGCTATTACACGCTTTGGGCGAACTATCAATTACCGACAGAATCTGGCAGCAAAATTCAAAACTTGACAATCAACGGAACCTCTTCCGGGCAGATTTCGTTCGGGACATCTGACGATTTCAAGACAATCAAAGGCGCTGGGAAAATCAAGCTTACCGCTGGCGAAAATAAAATTGGAATTGTGCATAGCTGGGGCTGGGTCAACCTCGACTACATTGAGCTCACGGAATACGAAGCATCGCCATGGAGTATTTCACCGAACCCCGTTACACCGAACGCCACCGAAAGCGCCCAAAAGCTCTATAACTTTTTGCTGACCAATTTTGGCAAGCGCGTGATTAGCGGTGTGATGACAAACCGAGCCATGGAAAACGACGGCAAATACACGCCTCAAACGTACGAGACTCAAGAAGAGCTCAAATACATTCACGATGCCAGCGGCAAGAATGTGGTTCTCGTCGGTTTTGACTTTTTGCACGCTTCTGGCAAAAATTCCGAAGAACAATGGTACACCGGCTACACGCATGCCGCTCTCGAAATGGCAAAGTACGTTTGGAAAAAAGGCGGCATTCCGCAAATCAACTGGCATTGGAAAGACCCGATGCACGAAGTCGAAGCGTTCTACACAAAATCCAGCGGGAACGACCCCTACACCGATTTCAGCATTGGCAAGGCATACGACGAAGCAACAGGTAAATGGAAAACAGATAGCGACGAATACAAAGCTATTATGCGCGACATGAACATGATTGCAGACTCGCTTTTGACTTTGCAAAAAGAAGGTGTTGCCGTCCTTTGGCGCCCGCTTCACGAAGCAAGCGGAAAGTGGTTCTGGTGGGGCACCGATGGCGCTAAGCCATGCGTCGCCTTGTACAAGCTCATGTTCGATACTTTCGTGAATCAAAAAGGTCTCCGCAACTTGATTTGGGTATGGACCACCGACGAAGCGACTGACGCTCTCGACTGGTATCCGGGCGACGATTACGTAGATGTTGTTGGTCGCGACTACTATTACTACCCGCGCGAATCAAACCATTCTAGCCTTGTCGGCAGTTTCGAAACAGTGAAGGAAATGTTCGGAGGCAAGAAAATCGTGACGCTCAGCGAAAACGGTTCCGTGCCCTACCCCGACGAAATGAAGGCCGATGGCGCCAACTGGAGTTGGTTTATGCCGTGGTATGGCGATTACGCCATGGAAAGCTGGGCAAACGACAACAATGCCGAAAGCTGGAAAAAAGTGATGAACAACGATTACACGATTACGCTCGAAGACATGCCCGGCTGGGACAAATACGAAATTGAACCACCGCCGACAACGGGAATCAAGAGCGTCATGGCCGCGACAAAGATTACCGCTAATTTGGTTGTAATTGGAAAGATTCTGCACCTCAGCCTCCCGAGTGTAACCGCGGCAGGTTCCAGCGCAAGAGTCGCAATTTTCGACATGCAGGGGAACCAAGTGATGAACCGCGCCATCAACGGTGCAAACGCAAACATCAGCTTAAACGGAATCGCAGACGGGCAGTACATCGTGAAAGTGCAAGGAAATGGATTTACGCAAAGCAAGAAAATTCGTCTAGTTGGCAGTAGGCAGTAGTTCGTTGGCAGAGTCATTCTGGAGCGAAAGGACGGAATCCATACATCTCGAACAAGCTCTTGCAAGAAACGTATGGATCCTCGCTACGCAAGGATGACATCTATGTCCTAACTAATGACTATTGACTAGTAACTAAAATGGAGTGTGATTATGGGATATAAATTAAGCGCGGGCGTTTGTTCCGCAATGGTTATTGCCACAGCCGTCGCAACATCATCAGTTCATGCAGCACCAACGCTTTACGAAGCCGAAGATTTGAGCGGCGCAGCCGTGGCTGAAGGCGCAGACTTTTCAGGCGGTAAATACGCAAAGCCCGCCGATGCTAGCGGCATCACGTTTACGGTCAAAGTCGAAGAGACCGCTGTTTACGACATCACCACAAAAGTGTTCATCAAACAATACGACTGGATTACCTCCAAGATTGTAGTAAATGGCGTTGATGCCGGATCGCTTCTGACAACTCCGCGCAATTGCGATTCCAGCTACGTCATCAGCGCTTCGGCAAAGATGAAGGCTGGCGAAAACAAGATTACAGTTGGCAACCAGTCCATCGGCGTTGACTACATCACCGTCGAAAAACATCCTGATCCAGAGTTCAAAATCGGAACAGCGCCTGTAACGCCCAACGCATCAGAATCGGCGCGCAAAGTATTCTCGTTCCTCCGCGAGAACTTTATGAAAAAGACCATCAGCGGCATGATGATCAGCGACCAGAATTTCAATTACGATTACGGCAACATGAAACTTTTGAAGCCCGGCGAATGCACGCCTGCGGACTCCTGCAAGTACAGCGATGCAGAAGTTTCATGGAAAGGTCAAACGGACATTGCCGAATTCTACAAGCGTAGCGGCCACTACCCCGCTATTGGCGGCTTCGACATGCTCTTTGCAACAGGCGGCCATCATGAAGAGGGCTGGTTCAAGGGCTACACCGAAAACAACCTTGCCATGACCGAAGACCTTTGGAAAATGGGCGGCATCCCAACTTATACTTGGCACTGGAAAGTCGGCAAAGACACAGTATTCTACACCAAGGACACCTATCCAAATAACGGTTTCAACGCCAGCGGATGCACCGAAGGCGTCAAGGGCACCAGCGAGAACAACACCTGTTTCAACTACACCAAGGCTTTCAAAGGCGACAAGTGCAAAGAAATAAACGAAGCCTCGCAAGAATACAAGGATATCGTTGCGGACATCGATATTGTTTCGGGATACTTCCAGGAACTGCAAGACAAGGGAATCGCAGTTGTTTGGCGCCCGCTCCACGAAGCAAGTGGCGGTTGGTTCTGGTGGGGAGCCGGCAGCCCAGAATGTTACGTACAACTTTATCGTTTAGTATTCAACCGCATGGTCGTTACAAACAAGCTCACTAATTTAATTTGGGTTTGGAACATCAACACCGATCCGAGATTCGGTTACGATTACAGCGCGCTCAATGCAGCATGGTACCCCGGCGATGATTACGTAGATATTGTAGCCGTCGATATTTATGATCCGCTCAATGACCACAATTCTGGCGCAAATTATTTCAATAAAATCATAAGTGATGTCGGTACAAACAAAATGATTGCGCTCAGCGAAAACGGAGCCATCCCGGACATCGATAGCATTGCTGAAGACAAAGCCTATTGGAGCTATTGGATGACCTGGAGCCAAACCTGGAGTGGAAACTTCTTGGAAAAAACACCCACAGATATGTGGAAAAAGAATCTCGATGATGAACGTATAATAGCCCTCGACAACATGCCGGGCTGGGACAAAATTACCGTACACAATCCCGTAAAAAAACACGCCGCCAAGACCACAAATAACATAAATATCTCTGTCAACGGGAAATCACTTTCGTTCTCGACCCGCAACGATGGATTCGCAACCGTCACGATTTTCGACATGACCGGTCACCGCGTCGCAACGCTTTTACAAGGGCCTATTTCAGCCGGAACACACAATTTAAGCTTACAATCCATCACATCAGGCAATTACATCGTCAAAGCGAGTGTTAACCATCACAATAACATGCAAATTTTGCGTTTAAAATAGTCAGCGATGCAACATGTATTCTAAAAAAAAGGTTCACTTTTGAACCTTTTTTCTATTTTTACCAGTATGACCGAAAAGAATCCTCTTTATTTTACCATTCACGGACATTTTTATCAACCGCCTCGCGAAAATCCTTGGACTGGCGTTATTGAGAACCAGCCCAGTGCACGTCCGTTCCACGACTGGAACGAACGCATTGCAAGCGAGTGCTATAGCCCGAACTCCGCAAGCCGTATTTTAAATTCCAAAGGCAAAATTGTTGACATCGTCAACAACTACGATTTTATGAGTTTCAACATCGGCCCTACGCTGATGGGTTGGATCCGCACAAATACGCCAGACACTTACAAGCGCATTAAAGAAGCCGACAAGCGTAGCCAAGACCGTCTGAACGGTCACGGCAACGCTATTGCCCAAGTTTACAACCACATCATCATGCCTCTTGCAAGCGAGCAAGACAAACGTACGCAAATCCGTTGGGGCATCGAAGATTTCAAGTTCCATTTCGGTCGCATGCCCGAAGCTATGTGGCTTGCCGAAACAGCAATCAACTTTGAAACCGTTGTTGAACTCATCAAGGCGGGCATCAAGTACACCATTCTCTCGCCCACGCAGGCAAACAGATTCCGCAAGTTTGGCGACAAGAAATGGACCGATTGCAGTAACACAGATATTGACACAACACGCCCGTACCGCATTTTCCCGCGTGACAAGGACGGCAATCTCGTCTGCGAGGGCTACCTCGACGTATTCTTCTACAACCCGTGGCTTTCGAGTGCTGTCGGTTTCGAACATTTGCTCCGCGATGCAGGAACATTCGGTCACCGCATCCAAAGCGCTTGGGATTCTAACCGTAACGAACCTCAGCTCGTAAGCATCGGTACCGATGGTGAATCTTACGGACACCATGAACCGTTCGGCGATATGTGCGCCGCATGGCTTTACAACAAGTTCGCACAAGAAAACAACATGGTTCCAGTGAACTATGGTTGGTACCTCGAAAAGTTCCCGCCCAAGCACGAAGTCGAACTCAAGAATTTCTATGGCGAAGGATGCGCCTGGAGTTGCGCTCACGGCGTTGGTCGCTGGTACAGAGACTGCGGTTGCTCCACCGGCGGTGGCCCCGATTGGAACCAGAAATGGAGAGGCCCGCTCCGCGATGCATTCAACCACCTGAAAGAAGTAGCAGACAATATTTTCGTCCGCGAATTCGAAAAGATTTCGAAAATTGATCCGTGGGAAGCGCGCAACAATTACATCCAAGTTATCGTTGCTCCCGAAGACGAATCCCGCAAGGAAAAGTACCTCCAGGAAACGCTCAAGGAACCCGACAATCAAGAAATCCGCGCCAAGGCTATACGACTTCTCGAAACCCAGAAGTTCTGCTTGTTCAGCTTTACAAGTTGCGGTTGGTTCTTCAACGATATCGAAGGACTTGAACCGGTACAGAACATGCGTTACGCCCTCCGCGCCATGCAGCTTTTGAAGCCGTTCCTCCCCATGGGCGACAACCTCAAGAGCGAAATTCTGTACATTCTCGCCCGCGCCACAAGTAACGAACATAAGTGGAACGGCGCCGAAGTATTCACGAAGTACGCCGAAGAAAATGTTCCGTCCGTCATCAAGCAGATGGCAGAACGCGCGACCATTTACCACCTCGAACTCGAAGACGATTACCTCAACAAGGATTCCCGTATCACGGCAACGAAGATTGCGTCCCGCCGTCGCCAGACGTTGGTGCGTACATCTTACGAAGACAAAGACCTCGGTGAATCCTGCGTGACCACGAACTTGGTCGTTACAGACCAGCTCAGCCGCGTGAACATCGTCGTTGCCATGGGTGAGGAACAAGAAAGTGGGCTAACCTTCGTTACCGATCCGAACATGACGACCGAGCAGCTTCACGAACTTTACCCGACAGCATACGTTGTCCGCATGAGCAATCTCGCGAGCGATTCTCTGAAGCGCATCAACCAGCTTTCGACGCAGATGCACCTCGAAAACATCACGAAGTCGTTCTCCGGTTTCGCTTTGAATCACGGTATTTCCATCGACAGCCTTGCCGACCCCGACCATACTTTGCCGGACACCATGCGCAAGATCCTCACCGTGGAAATCAACGCACGAATCCACCATGCGGCATTGCTATTGTTGAACGAGCACAACCAAGCCATCATCGATGAGATCAAGGAACTCATCACCGAAGCAACAGCGCTCAACACGCACTTCAGCTTTGGCGGCCTTGGCCATATGTTCTTCCACAAGCTCACATTGCTCATCGATGAAGTTTCCAAGAAGTACGATGAAAAGACACTCAACTACATCACGGATCTTATTACGGTTGCCGATTGGCTGAAGCTCTACATCAACAAAACTTCTCTCGAAAACTACGTCTTTGGATTCTACAAGGAATACAAGGCCGAGCCAAAGGGAAAATTCGCAGCTCTCAAGCTGATGTTCCAATGGCTCAATTTTGAGGTCGATTAATGTTCAAATTGTCAAATGCCCCGCTCATAAACGCGCAGCAAATTGACAAGCGCCTGGAATCACTCGCCCAAGAATTAAAGGCGAGTGATTTCGACGTTATTTTATCCGCACTTACAGGCAGTTACATTTTTACAGCTGACATATCCCGCCGCATAGCAAAGCCCAACCTGCAAATCGCATTCATCAAGGCTTCGAGTTATGGCGATTCCACCGAATCACAAGGAAAAGTCAAAATTAGCGGGATCGAAAATCTTGATATTAAAGGCAAACGAATTCTTATCGTTGACGATATTCTTGACACGGGAAATACGATGTTCTCCATCGTCAAAACCCTCACGGGGCTAGGCCCCGCATCCATCAAGGCTTGTGTACTGTTGAATAAGGAATCAAGACGAACCGTGGATTATCACGCTGATTTCGTCGGTTTTGAAATAGAAAATAAATTTGTGGTCGGCTACGGTCTCGACTATGCAAACGATTACCGTACCCTGCCCGAAATATGGACTCTTGAAGAAGTATGATAGAAAACAACGACAACAACAATAGCACAAATGAAAACGATGATTTGAACGAAGTCAAGAAACATGCGACCATGACGTTTGCCGCCATCGAACGAAGCTTTACACGCATGGCTTACCGCAAGAGAAACGTCATCCGCATCATCGTTTGCCTATTATTCTTCATTGCAGGATACAAAGCCAATACAATATTCAGCAGCAAAATTCCGACAGAAAAAATCATCGAGAAAATTGCAGCACAGCCAGACCTTCCGAACAAGTGCAAATACCGCTATGACCGTTCCATGGAATACGCCATCATGCACGAATGCGTATTCTCTCACGACACGCCAACAGACGTGACCAAGCTCATCCAGCGCATCAATTACTGCTCTTGCGCCTTGGAACGTGTACAAAAAAAGAAGCCCTTCCAGAAGATGTTCGAAAACAATCTGGAGGACTTCACTTTCAAGATTCGAGAAGAAATTTTGTGCAAGGATGAAAAGATTCCCCCTGCACTGGAAATGGATTCCGTTTCTTCGTCAAAATAGCGTTCTACAAAATAAGCATTCCATCGCCGTAGCTGAACAATTTGAGTTTGTTCTCTACGGCCATTTTGTATGCGGCGAGCGTGTTTTCACGGCCATAGAATGCAGAAACAAGCAAAATGAGAGAACTCTTTGGCCAATGGAAATTGGTTAAAAGTCCGTCCACCAATTTATACTTGTATCCCGGATAAAAGAACGCATAGGTTACGCCCTTTTGCGGTTTCAAGAATCCGTTTGCATCGGCAATCGTCTCGACCACGCGCGTACTCGTTGTACCGACAGTCACGATACGGCCACCTTCGCGTTTGGCCTTGTTGATGATGTCCGCATTTTCCTTGGTGAGTTCGTAATGCTCGCCGTGCATTTTGTGCTGCGAAAAATCTTCGACAGAAATATTCTGGAACGTGCCCGGCCCTACATGGAGCGTCACTTCGGCGACATAAACACCTTTCGCTTTCAAATCGTCAAGCATTTGTTCGCTAAAGTGAAGGCTTGCCGTTGGAGCCGCCACAGCACCAGCATACTTTGCAAAAATGGTCTGGTACGCTTTTTTATCGTCTTCGTCATCAGGGCGGTCAATGTAAGGCGGCAGCGGAACGTGCCCTTCCTTGTTCATGACCTCTTCCATTTCGGCAGGAGTTTTTTCGAAACGGAGAACGCGGTTGCCGTCTTCTTCATGAACTTCTTCCACAAACGTGCGCACGCCAGCAAGTTTGAGTTCGCGCCCGACCTGGAAAGCCTTGCCCGGATGCACTTTAGCTTCGAAGCGGGCTTCACCTGCTTCAGACGGGTTCAGCGCCTGCACCAAGAGGACTTCGACCTGGCCGCCAAATAGCGTTTCACCATAGAGACGTGCCGGAATCACCTTCGTATTGTTCACCACGAGGCAATCGCCCGGTCGGAACAAGTCGACAATTTCTGGAGCCTTCATGATGCGGCGTTCTCCGCCATCTTTAGGGCAATACAGAATATGCGTTTTGCCTTTACCCGCCGTGCGGGAAGCTATCAATTCTTTTGGAAATTCAAAGTTATAATCAGAAAGACGACAGTCCATCTTTATGCCTTCATCTCTTTCAAGGTACTTTTCAAACGTTCCAGCATTTCCGTTTTCAGCGATTCCGGCTTCAGGATTTTCACATCCGGCAATACGCCAAACAGCCATGTTTTAAAGTCCGGAGTCACGCGGAGTTTCAACGTCACGATTGTATTTCCGTCCTTATCTTCGTTGATTTCGGCAACCGGCGAAAAACGAGACTTGTTAAACTGAGTCTTAAGCCAGCCAGACTTGACAAGAAGCGTAATAGTTTGCGGATCTTCTGTAGAAACATACTTTCCGAAAGCGTACTTGTAATGTTCTTCAACACAGAATGATTCATCCAAACGAGCGACGCACTTATTCGTTTGGGCAATGTTCAAGATATTTTCAACAAGATAATTCTTTAAGATATGCGTTTCGGGATAGTCATCGTCAGCGGCAATTAAGTAAAGCGTATCGATTCGCATTACAAGTTTAACAGGGCTAACTTCAATCGTTTTCTTTTCGCCATCTTCGTTTGTGCTCTTGTATGTAATACGGATCTTAAAGCCTTCACGAATTGCAGACAAAAGTCTCGAAACCGTAGAATCTTGAGCTTTGTGGTCGCAGAACGGACCGTAATCCATAATGTAGTTCGGATCAAGCGTAATAGCTTCGGCCTTGAATCCATCAGGATCTGTTGTCTGCATTGACGAGATAACACTGTCGATGAGCTTTCTATTTTTCAAATCCAACGGAGTCGTATCATTCATCGTCTTCTTCAGCTTTTCGAGCTGCTTAACGATTTTCTGGTTGAAATCGACTTTTTGTTCGGTTTGAATAACATAGAATGTTTCGCCTTCTTTCTTGAACTTATGGAGACCGCAGTTTTCTTGCTCCAAAGCATTCAAGTGACGAAAAATCGTTCTAGGGCCACAACCCATAGCATCAGCAAGCATCGAGACCGTCATCGGCACACGAAGTTTGCATTTGATGTTATTAATCTTCTCATATCCAGTAGCCATCATTCCTCCTTTTTTCATGCCTTAGATATTCTAAGGCGGTTCCCAACAGCTACAGACCGTGCAAATCCTGCAACAGCCAATAGCGCAAATTCTCTCTGAACAATATTGGTCACTCTTCCCTCCACCAAGAATCGTTTCCCAACATATGTCACATGTACAAATGAATTTTTCAAGAATCGATATGATGCCAGTTTATTCATAATCCGGCGGCAAAGATCCTGTTTTCCAAGGTTTTCCTTTAGAATTGCAGTTCCGTGCATATTCAACGAAACAATGCCAGGAATGCTCTCTATTTTGGACTTCAGTTCATTCGGATAAACGTCATCCTCGTAATAGAAAGTCACCTTTGCAGCGCCCGACTTGACTTTAACGCTATACTTGAAAATAGGATGGGCGGCATCGTCCATGATATTCCAAATACATTGTTCTAAATCAGCATCGGAGATTCTTGAATTTTTACGAACGCGCACCATGTTGACACAGCCTCGCAATCCAGCAATTTCGCTGACACTCGTCTGTATTGCACGTTTCGTCGCAAGGCAATCCACAAAGCCTCGCAAATAAACAATTCCCTGCCCCGCTTCTACCATGATATCTTCACTGAGTCCATCCGATAAAAGCTCTAGCTGTTTTCGCACAACTAAAACGACATCGCCATTGGGCGGGTTTTCTGCGTAACGCGGATAACTCATAAAGACAATCAAACCATCATCCATTTTCACAACAAGCTTGTCCTTGGTTTCGTCCTTGACAACACCAACGGCAACTCCAAACTGCTTGCGGAGAACATGATAGATATGATCACCAAGCAAAGTATGTACGCACTGAGCAGGCAAAAGCCTGTAACCTTCAGGCGCCGCCTCACGCTCTATTGAAATTTTTGGTCCTTCGAACTTTGCGTCTGCAGATCCGTTTTTGTAAACGACAACATCCCTATCGCTAGACTGGAAAAAACTCTTGACGATGCAAGGCCGAGCGGCCCCTTCGAAATAAAGCCAGTCGCCCGGGAAAATTCGGTTGTAACCATAGACCTTCGCATAATCAGAAGGTTCATCTTTGTGGCAAAATGCAAACTCCTGCGAGAATGCCACATGGAAAGTTCCACAATGCGTACAGACGCAAAGCAGCGGAATCCCGCGTTCAATTCCCCCATACGTTGAATACTCTTCCATGGCGCAAACGTCATGGCGAACCGCCTGCCGACATTGCCGGCAGTACAGCTGCTGCGAGTACAAACGATAAGGAAAATATTGACGCATGGATTAGTGGTTGGTGGTTAGTGGTTAGTGGTTAGTGATAGTGGATGAAGTCATCCTGTTTACTAGCCACTGTTTACTAACCACTGTATCCTATTTCATCAGCGGGAGTGCCACGTCGATGCGGCGGAGCACTTCTTCCTTTCCGATAAGTTCGAACATTTCCCAAAGGCCAGGGCCTGCGGTCACGCCAGACACGGCAAGGCGCGGTGCACCGACGAGTTCACCGACCTTGTGGCCGCAACGTTCAGCGAGTTCATAGAATCCCTTCTCGATGACAGGAGTCTTGAAGTCGTCGATTGCGGCGAGCATGTCGCGCACGAGCGTTGCGATTTCCTTGGAGCCTTCGCCAAAATGCTTCTTCGCACCCTTTTCGTCGTATTCCGTCGGAGCGACAAAGAAGTACTTCGCCATCGTGGCGAGGTCCTGCACAAAATGCGCACGCGGCTTGAGCTGCTTCACGATTTCGAGCAAGCGTTCATTCGGTTCGGCGCTCGTATCAACGCCAATAGCCTTGAGGCCATCGACCATAATGCCCTTGAGGAATTCATCGTCGCACAGGTGAATGTGCTGGCCGTTCATCCACTGGAGCTTCTTTTCATCAAAGCTGGCGGACTTCGGGTTGATACGTTCGAGCGTAAAGCAATCAATCATTTCCTTGATGGTCATGACTTCGCGATCATCGCCCGGGTTCCAGCCGAGGAGCGCAAGGTAGTTCACGAGCGTTTCGGGCAAGTAACCAAGGTCGCGGAAGTCACCCACGGAGGCTGCACCCTTGCGCTTAGAAAGCTTACCGCCATTCTTGTCGAGGATCACCGGCAGGTGGCACCATACAGGCGGCTGCCAGCCAAAGGCCTTGTACAAGAGTTCGTGCTTCGGCGTGGAGCTGATCCATTCGTCACCGCGGAGCACGTGCGTCGTGCCCATGTAGTGGTCATCCACAACGCTTGCAAAATGGTAAGTCGGGTAACCGTCGCGCTTGATGAGCACGAGGTCGTCCAAGAGTTCGTTCTGGTAGCTGATGTGGCCGCGAATCATGTCGTCGAATTCTGTAACGCCAGATTCCGGAACCTTGAAGCGGATCACGGCCTTTTCACCAGCGGCAATGCGAGCTTCGGCTTCTTCGCGGGAAATATTACGGCAGTGGCGGTCGTAACCGGTGACCGGCACGTGAGACTTTTCTTGTTCAGCGCGAACTTCCTGCAAACGTTCCTCGGAACAGAAGCAGTAGTAAGCGTAACCAGCATCCAGAAGCTTCTTGATTTCGCGGTGGTAAATGTCCAGACGTTCGCTCTGGAAGTACGGACCGCAATCGCCTTCGCAACCCGGACCTTCGTCCCACTGGAGTCCGAGCCATTTGAGGTCGCGCATCAAATCATGAAGAGCCGTTTCGTTGTAACGCTTGCGGTCAGTATCTTCAATGCGCAGGTAGAACGTACCGCCCATGTGCTTGGCAAAGAAGTAGTTGTAAATAGCCGTGCGAGCACCACCCACATGCAAATAACCCGTGGGGCTCGGTGCAAAGCGTACACGAACAGGACTTTTTTCAGTCATATTATCCTCTATAAATTCTTTAAATTTTTTGTGACAAAAAATAGCAAATTCCATTGTATAAAATTTAATTAGCCGTGTGTTTTCAGGCTTATCTCCCACATATTTTCTGCCATAAACTTTTAAAGTTATCACATAAATATTACAGAATTACGTTTTAGCCTTTCATTTTTTTTCTATTTCTCAAACAACCTCTTTTTAATTGCTAACTTGCGAGCGAAATAAAACCGATGGAGTCAAAATGATCATCAAGCCAATGATTCGCAGCAACATGTGTGTCAACGCCCATCCGAAGGGCTGCGCAGCCGATGTCAAGCACCAAATCCAATATGTCGAAAAGAAATTTGAAGAACGCGGTATTTTAAACAACATCCCCAAGGATGCACCAAAGACAGTCCTCGTTCTCGGTTGCTCTACAGGTTATGGTCTCGCAAGTCGAATCACCGCCGCATTTGGCTACAAAGCAACAACCATCGGCGTTTCATTTGAAAAGGAAGGCTCCGACGGTTTGACCGAAGGTTCACGCGAAAAAACAGGCACACCAGGCTGGTACAACAACATGGCTTTTGATAAATTCGCCAAAGAAGCGGGCCTGGAATCCGTAACATTTAACGGAGACGCCTTCTCGCACGAAATGCGCAAAAACGTGATTGACACGCTCAAAAAAATGGGCAAGAAAATAGACCTGTTAGTTTATAGTGTCGCAAGTTCTGTGCGCATCGATCCAGACAACGGAACAATTTATCGTAGCGTTTTAAAACCCGTTGGCAGCATATTCTCCGGCGCAACCATCGACTTCAAGACAGGCCGCATCAGCACCATCAGCGCACAACCCGCCACCGACGAAGAAGTCACAAATACAGTAAAAGTAATGGGCGGCGAAGACTGGGCGCTTTGGGTACATCAACTCCAAAAAGCAGGCGTACTTGCCGAAGGCGTAAAGACAGTCGCTTATTCGTACATCGGTCCAAAGCTTTCGCATGCGATTTACCGCGAAGGCACCATCGGCTCTGCGAAAAAGCACCTCGAAGCAACCGCCCGCGAACTCCACAAAGAATTGCAAAAAGACTTGCACGGCGAAGCCTACGTTTCTGTGAACAAAGGACTCGTGACGCGTTCTAGTGCTGTCATTCCCATCATCCCGATGTACATTTCCGTGCTGTTCAAGGTCATGAAAGAACAAGGCACTCACGAAGGCTGCATCGAGCAAATGGAACGCCTCATGACCGAGCGCCTATATACAGGCTCTAGCGTCCCGACAGATGAAAATCACCTGATCCGCATTGACGACTACGAATTGGATCCCAAAGTTCAGGCAGAAGTGGACAAGCGCATGGCAACAATCACGCAAGAAAACCTTGCCGAAATAGGCGATTTCGAAGGATACCGCCACGATTTCCTCGCCACAAACGGTTTCGATATCAAGGGAGTCGATTACTCGGCCAATGTCGCCACACTGACGAGCATCTAACAACATCAAAGCCTTTTGACTTTTACAAATCCTGATCTAGCATCAGGATTTTTTTCATCGGCTGTAATAAAACTCATCATAGTCGATTTCGTCATAAAATAAGGTAAGAAAAAGCGACAATAAAAACATAACACCATCAAACATTATTTCTACCTTTTAGGCAAAACCCCTTAACATCAAGGACAACTTATGGAAACACTCAATTCAATCCTCGATTCAATCGACGGATACGTTTGGGGAGTCCCCCTCATTGTCGTCATCCTATTCGTAGGCATTCTCCTGACAATCCGTCTCGGCTGTCTACAAGTCATGAACTTGCACAACGCGCTGCGCTTTATGATGCACAGCGAAAAGGACGGCGCAGGTGAAGTCTCCAGTTTTGGCGCACTCTGCACCGCACTTGCCGCCACAATTGGAACAGGTAACATCGTCGGTGTTGCAACAGCAATTGGCACCGGTGGCCCCGGCGCATTATTTTGGATGGAAGTCGCCGCATTCCTCGGCATGGCCACCAAATATGCCGAAGGCTTGCTTGCCGTCAAATACCGCAAAGTCGGAAGCGACGGTAAAGTTCTCGGCGGTCCGTTCTACTATATCGAAACAGGCATCAAGGAAAGATTCGGCTGGAACATGAAATGGCTTGCTGTGATTTTTGCCGTATTCGGCATGTGCGCAGGTCTCCTCGGCATCGGTACTATCACACAAGTTAACGGTATCACAAGCGCTATGGCACGCCTGACCCCGAACGCCCCTGAATTTGTAAACATCGGCGGAAACTCCGTGAGCATCACGACTGCCATCGCCGGCTTCCTTGTCACAGCATTTGCGGCAACAGTTATTATCGGCGGGCTCAAGCGTATCGCCAAAGTTTCTACTTACATTGTTCCCATCATGGCAATCGTCTACATTTTCGCCTGCATGTTGCTTTTGCTCCTCAACTTCTCGCAAATTTCAAGCGCTATCGAAACGATTGTCAAAGCCGCATTCAATCCATCCGCAATCACGGGCGGCGCAGTTGGCTCCATCTTTATCGCTATGCAAAAAGGTATTGCCCGCGGAATCTTCAGTAACGAAGCAGGCCTCGGATCTGCTCCGATTGCAGCAGCAGCCGCAAAGACAAAGGAACCGGTACGTCAAGGTCTCGTTTGCATGACGGGCACGTTCTTCGATACGATTATCATTTGTACGATGACCGGCCTTGCCATCGTAGTCTCGGGCGCTTGGGACCCGAAGCTCGGACTCGAAGGCGTTAACATCACGATGGAAGCATTCTCCCGCGGCCTAGCTATTATTCCTGGTGGCGCTATGATTGCTCCATACTTCCTCGCAATAGCCCTAGTGTTCTTTGCATTCACCACCATTCTCGGTTGGGCCTACTACTCCGAAAAATGCTTACAATACCTGATGGGGCACAAAGACAAAAAAGCAATCCTCACCTACCGCTGGCTTTATATTTTCGCCATTTTCATCGGACCATACCTCACGGTAAGCGCCGTCTGGACAAGCGCAGATATTTTCAACGGCCTTATGGCATTCCCGAACCTGATAGCGCTAATTCTTCTCTCTGGAATTGTGGCAAACGAAACAAAGACGTTCCTTGCTAAGTTCAAGGGAGAGAGGAAATAACTAGTCACTAGTAACTAGTTACTAGTTATTAGTCATTGATTATTGGACATTAGACATTAATATGGTAGCCCGCGAAAGCGGGCTTTCATTTTATAAGCGAGATGGAGGCTTAATCCGATATGATAACCGGAGTGACTAAAAGACGGGAATGAAACATGCACAAACAAAGCGCAGGCAAATATAGTGCATACAAAAAGACCTCCCATGCGGGAGGTCTTTTAAAATTCATTTGATGTTCAATTATTGAAGCTTACATTCGACCGTTTCTGCACCAGTGAATTCTACGCAGATATTGTCGAAAGCTACATCGCCATCATTCAACATGCCAATTTCGCCACCAACGTTGCTAAAGCCCCAAGACTGAGTACCCTTGTCAGTGAAAGTCTTAGTCTTGTATGTCATTGTAAACGAAACCGGAGAAGAATCGGCCTTCATGCTGCAAAGGACACTGACGCTCGGATGGTAACCAGGATTGCTCCATTTACCTCTAATCGACATACAACCCTTATTCTTCACCTGAATAGGATCCTGCGGAAGTTGCCCTTCAATTTCAAACAAGTAATCTGGCGCAGTCTTATCAGTAGAAATAACGGTATCACACTGAACAGCAAAAACAGTATTATCATCGTTGCTGACGTTCACAACTGGAGCAGCCATCTGATTCTTTGCTGTAAATGTCTGAGTTGCACTCGTATCAGAACCAACAGCACCCAACCATTCATAACCAGTAATTTGAGCTCCAGGTGAGGTACAACCCGTCACAGTCCAAGCACCACCAACAGTGATATCGGGTTTCAGATCAGCAGCTTTACACTTACAGCCCGTAATCGGAGCCCCGTTCACCTGGACCGGTGTGCAAGTAAGATCATACGAAGAACCATTCACATCGATATGAAGGCGTGCATTATGTTTACCCGAAGCTGGATAGTATACTTTATGGTTTATGCCATTATAATTGCTAACAGAAGCCGAAGCAGGCAAACCATCAGAAGTCGTCCAGACAAACGTAGACCTCAATATCCAGCCATTAGGGAATGTGGTAGGATCGTTATTAAAGACCCAAGTCACAGAATCGCCACGGTTAACAACAGGATCTTTAGGACTGCAAGTTCCAGCTTCATTACCAGGTCCAACAATAACTGAGGAAGAAGAAGAATAAACAGGAACCGGACCAGACTGAGAAGAAGATGAGTAACTAGGTCCCGTGCCGTCAGACGAAGACGTATAAATGACTATGCTACTCGAAGAAAATCTATTCACCGGAGTTGTAGAACTGGAGGACCTTCTGTTCGTAGTTTTAGAAGAACTCGACGGTTTTGAAACAATCTTACATTCCGGACACAGCAAACTAAGGGTAGCATCAAAGGATGCAATGACTTCTCCATCCGGCATATCAGCCATTTCCTTCATTGTTTTATCATTTTCAGATGGCTCAATAATTTCGCCACTACCGCAAGCCCAAAAACTTGCAGCAATTCCAAAAGCAATCATTCCTGCGTAAATCTTTTTATTCATAAAAAACCTCTTAGCCGAAAAATAAATTATTTCAAGACAATATGCAAATTCTGTAAGTGAATTTTATTGCGGATTTAACGAAAAAACGCCCCGGATTAAGTTCCGAGGCGCTTCGTAAAGTTAATTATACACGAAGTGTGTTTATAAGTCAAAAAAGCAGCTTTCGGGATAACCAGGATACTCGGGATCACAAACATCAAGTTCCCTGGACGAACTCGATTTTACTTCTACCTCTCCAGATGATGAGCTTTCCACAATAAATTCTTCAGAAGAAGAACTTACAGGCATAGCCTCAACTTCAAGTAAAGAACCATAATCGTCATCATCCAACTCATTACGGTTGCACAACTTCGATTTATTCCCAGACCAAATCATAATCGGTTCCTTAGTCCCCGGCGTAGAGTACGTCACTCTAATTCTTGTCGAGCCGGTCCCCGACACTTCACCAGAAACAATTTCAGCAGAAGCATCTTTAATTATCCACTCATACTTGCCTTCTAGTTCATTGCCATCTTTATCAACGATATACCAGTCAACAGATTCACCGACAAAAACCTTGCGCTTGCTTACAGCACAATAGCCCGCTATAGAACTAGAGGACTCTGCCGACGAAGATTCCGGTTCCGAAGAAGATGATTCCGGTTCCGAAGAAGAGCTTACAGGATCGCTCTTGGAAACAACATCAACGTTATCGCATTCAAAGCCCTTACTATTAAAAGTTAGAGTCGGGCCAAATTTTCTACCCTTTGTCGAGAACTTCACCAAAAGTTCCGGCGTTCCGGTACCTGTAATTTTCCCATCGAAAACCCAGTTCTTTGCATCCTCGTCGTTAAAGCTCCATGTGAACTCAGCCTCTTGTAAAGAGCCTTCATCCGGGACATAACGCCAGCTAATTTCGTCACCAACATAAACGACATTCGGCTTGGTCAAAACGCACTTGCCCTTAGTCTCAAGCTTTACACTTGAACTGCTTGCGGCGCTAGAAGAGCTGTTCGCTGTTTTAGAACTACTGCTTGTCGATCCGCTAGAACTGGGATTTTCGCCCTTAGAGCTACTAGTATTTGTATTACCTGAGCTAGAGGATTTCGAAGTATTTCCACTACTTGAAGATTTCGAAGACTCTCCACCATTACCTTTGGAACTACTGCTAGACTTTACTACATCAGCCACACAACCTTCCTCTTGGCCTTTCTTGCTTTTGCAGTATTCAATATATGGCTTCAAAAAATCATCTAGATTCTTCTGGTAGTCCTTCTTCGTCGAATCCAGTTTTTCTAACAAAGTAGCCTTAACTCTTTCATCATCATCGGAAGCTTTGAAGATTTCTCCTTCACCACAGCCCCACATGAAAGCCATTGCAGACGAAAGCAATAACGGTATAAACTTTTTCCTATCCATAATAATCCCCTTTCTTAATTCTACTCCTGTGAATCCCCATCCACTGATATTTTACGTTGTCCCGTAATGAACTGATGCACATACGGGTTGCTCGTGTTCTTGATTTCATCGACGGTCCCCACCTCGATGATTCTACCATTGTAAAGCATGGCAATACGGTCTGCCACCTTGAATGCACTCACCATGTCGTGAGTCACCACGACCGATGTCACCCCAAGCTTACTCTGCATATCCAGAATCAAATCGTTGATGACATCACTCGTAATCGGGTCAAGACCCGTCGTCGGTTCATCGTACAAAAGAATTTCTGGATTAAGCGCAATGGCCCGAGCTAGTGCCACACGCTTACGCATACCGCCCGAAAGCTCAGACGGCATCTTTGTACGGAAAGATGGTACCAGATTAATCATCTGGAGTTTTTCTGTTACCACGTTCTGGATTTCCGCTTCGGACATTTCGGGATGATGTTCGCGAAGAGCAAATGCGATGTTTTCTCCAGTATCCATGGAATCGAACAAGGCGCCCATTTGGAACAACATTCCCATCTTGCGACGGATGGTTCGCGTATCGAAAAACTGCGGCGTACTGATCGTCACACCATCGACAGTCACTTCGCCACCATCCGGCTGCAAAAGTCCAATCATGTGCTTTAGAATCACGGACTTACCACCGCCAGACTTACCGATGATAACCATCGTTTCGCCACGGCGGATATCCAAGTTCACATCTTCAAGAACGGTCTGAGGTCCAAAGGACTTTTTAAGTCCCTTGAGTCGAATCGCAATGTCGTTCGGATCGATTTTTACATTCGGCATAAACTAAACCTCTAGAAGAACATGAAAGCATCAAGAATAAAGTCAGAAATCAAAATCATAAGACAACTAGAAACCACAACACTCATCGTTGCAAGGCCAACGCCATGAGCCCCCGGCTTGGAGTGCGTCCCATGGTAGTAAGCCAAAACAAAGATGATCGTACCAAACACAATCGACTTGATAATCCCCGCCCACAGGTCCAAGTTTTCGAACAGGTACTGCATACCGGTAGAATAGGTGTAGGTCGTGATATCAAGCGCAAGCACACAAACAATCCAGCCGCCAATCAACGCAAGCGCATTCGAGATGGCAGTAAGGCACGGAATCATCGTCAAAAATGCAAAGTACCTCGGCATCGCAAGGTAGCGGTACGGGTCAAGCCCAAGCACCTCGTAAGCCGAAAGTTCTTCCTTTTCTTTCATAGAGCCGATCTCTGCAGCAACGGCACTCCCCACACGCCCGGAAAGCACAATCGCCGTGAGCAAAGGTCCAAGTTCAATCAGCACCATCTTGCAAGCGGCCGTACCCACAAACTTGTCAGACACGAGATTGTGGAATTCAAATTCGGCCATAATCGTAGCCACCATACCTGTAAAGATGGACGTCACGAACAAGAGCGGGAGCGAGGAAACGCCCACAGAAATCATCTCCTTCACAATCAACGAAGGATTCTTGTGGACAAAGCGGAACCGCTGGAGAGTAGAGAACAAGATGCAAATGCACTCGCCCACTGCGGCAATTGCATCGACAATTTTTTGCCCTATCCAATATATCGGTCTCAGAATCAACGGCATCATCACCTCTAAAAACTACCGAAGTCGGCAACCTGCGGTCCGCCGCCATCGTCATCTGAACCATATTGATATTCTCCGCCACCATCGTCGCCCTGCTGGTCCGTGGCGTCATAGAACGTCGTGTATTCCGGCACAAAGCTCATATCGATGTCTTTCACAGAACCGTTACGGTGCTTCGCCACAATAAGAGTCGCCTTGTAGCGGTCTTCGTCTTTATGCGTCTGCACAAACGGGCGTTCCACAAACCACACCATGTCGGCGTCCTGTTCAATAGAACCGGATTCACGCAAGTCCGAAAGCTGCGGGCGTTCGCGACCTTTTTCTTCGACTTTACGGCTGAGCTGGGCAAGCGCAATGACCGGGATCTGGAGTTCCTTCGCCAGAATTTTAAGGCCACGGGAAATCGCACCGATAGCGACCGCGCGGTTTTCTTCTTTACCCGTCTTCATCAACTGCAAGTAGTCAATGATAAGCAAATCGAGGTGCCCCTTGTGCTTGAGCTGGCGCGCCTTGCTCATGAGTTCCATAATGCCAAGGTCGGCGTTATCATCGACGAACAAAGGAGCCTGATTAATCATAGGCACTGCGGCGAAAATCTTTCTCTTTTCGTCATCATTGAGCCTACCGCTACGCACACGGCTTTGGTCAATCTGCGCCTGCGAACAGAGCAAACGTTGAGCTAGCTGAACTCCATCCATTTCAAGGCTGAAAAACGCCACGTTCTTGTGATAAGTAATAGCGGCATTTGCAGCAACGGTCATCGCAAAAGAAGTTTTTCCCACACCCGGACGCGCCGCCAAAATAATCAAGTCCGAATTTTGGAGACCGTTCGTCAAAGTGTCCAGTTCCGTAATTCCAGTCGGAACCCCTGTAATACCATCCTTGCGATTGTTAAGGCGTTCCAAAAGCGGTGTCACAAAGTTGTCAATCGGCTTTAGCGTGTCTCGAATCTGGTTATCGGCAATGGCAAAAATATCGCGTTCGGCATCTTGCAAGACATTGTCCGGTGTAGAAGCCGGATCCATCGACTTGCGAATAATGTCGGAAGACGTGCGGATGAGCTTACGGAGCACCGCCTTGTTGCGGAGATGTTCCAATTGCCACGGAACATTTGCCGACGATGCGACGGATTCCATCAACTCAAAAATGTATTCCCTGCCACCGACAATATCGAGCTTGCCCATCTTAGAGAGTTCAGCCGAAAGTGTTACAGGATCAATTGGCGTCACTGACTTGTTCAAACTGCAAAGCGCATTCCAAATCAGCTGATGGCGTTCCAGATAGAAAAAATCATCATCACTGATGGACATCACAGCGGAACCCATCACTTCGGGGTCACGCAAAATACCGCCCAACAAGCAGCGTTCTGCCTCGACATCGGCGGGCATTTGGCGACCATCAAATGATTTAGATGTATTCTCTTCTGACATAAATCTTCCATTCATAAATATACAATAAAAATTTACAAACGACCTTTAGTGACAGCGCAAAAGCGGGGGGAAATGTGCCATAAATGGCGACCCTGGAACAAGTCCGGGGTGACAAAGCAAAGCGAAAATGCGCGGGGGTATGCGCAGGCTACTTGGCAGCGGTAAAGAGGCCACTGCGCGGAATATGAACTTTCCACGTGAGCCATTTGAGTTGTTTGTCCGTAGTCATCGCATATGCATCGACAAGCGAAACAGTCTTTGTGCCGTTGAAATCGAGTGCTGTACCAGCGAGCTCATTGAAGTTCTTGCCCTTGCTGAACACATCATAGAAAAGCGGTTCACCGAAGGTTATCATGATTTCGGGTGCGATAAAGGAAAGTTCCTTTGTTAGCATTCGACGGAGTGACGCGAGCAGGATCGGAGATAGTGCTCGCGGTGCATCTTTGTAGAAATACGTGACACCAAGAGATTCCGGAGCGTAACCGAGGCTTCCGAACAAACGCACAAGCATTTCACCGGTAGGCGACTGGAAAAAGTTGCCAGTCGGCTCGCCCGGCTTGGGCGCGGCAAGCAATATCAAGAGACGCGGGTGTTCAGGGCCTTCGTAACGAACAACCGTTGTAGCACGAGCGTAAAGTGCATCCGTCTTGAGCGCATCGTAGAAGGCGTTGATGGAATCGGCGAGTTCGTATGCGGCGGTCGTCTTCTTGACGGTACGCGGAGCAATGGTGAGGCCTGCATCGAGCTTTGGCGCCGGGGCCGGACGCGGAGATGGTGCGGGTTGCGTAGGAGCGCCGAATGCAGGCTGCTGAATTGCAGGCTGCGCGGAAACACCAAATGCAGATTGCGCGGGATTCGGGAACGGCGCCGGATTTTTCGGAGCCGAAGGCTGCGAAAATACCGGAGTTGCCGGGCGCGGCATTGGCGGCATCGGATTTCCCGGGCGAACACCCGCAGGAACGGCGGACTTTTTGCGGGTCAATGTCCACGGCTCGTCAAGGAGTAAATCCTCCTCGCCCATGTCCATTTGGCCTTGCAAATATTTGCGAAGTTCGCTAAAATCAAATTCTTCGGGCATGTCGTTCCTCTAAGCGTTCTTTAACTTATCTAAGCTAAAATCTACTATTTCTTGCGCCAAATCGATTTTCGAACCCATCTTCATTTCGGGAATTTCAACTTGCTGGGCGTTTTCGGCATTCTGGGAGCCGTCGACGCGACAACAAGATGCTGCGCGGATCAAGACATAACGCACTTCGTCAAAGCCGAAACCGCTATTGGCTGCAACAGGGGCATTGAGCAAAAGCGCATCAGCACCGCTTTTCTTGAGTTTTTCCGCTGCATGTTCCTTGAAGTGGTCCGTTTCGAGTGCAAAGCCGATAATCACCTGACCAGGACGTTTTTGAGCCACACTATCGCGCAAGATGTTCGGATTCGGTTCAAGTTCCAAGATGAGTTGGCTACGGCTATCCTTGATTTTTTCGGTGGCGGCCACCTTCGGGCGGTAATCGGCAACGGCGGCGCAATGCACGAGAACATCGGCATTTTTCATCTGTTCGAGAACAGCCTTGTGCATGTCGCAGGCACTACGAATTTTCGTCACATGAACGGCACCGGGGAATTCGGCTTCCATCGGGCCAGCGACAACGCTTACGTCAAAACCATTCGCGAGAAATGTCGCAGCAATAGCAACCGCAGTTTTTCCACTGCTACGATTAGAAATGTAGCGCACAGGATCAATCGCTTCTTCGGTGCGACCAGCCGTGATGAGAACGCGAGGAACAGAGGGCGTGGCTTCGCCACTTTGAGGTATGGGCTCGCTTCGCTTTGAGGTCGCTTCGCTATGGGCAAATGCGGGAAGGTCCTGCAAGGCGGTTTCTTGAAGGAATTGCGCGACCGGAGATTGCGCAGAACAAGAATTGACTGGATCCTTCACTTCGTTCAGGATGACGTTACTTGTTTCCAAATATTCCACGATTTCTGCGGGGTCGAGGAGACGACCTTTGCCAACTTCGCCACAGGCGAGCTCGCCCGCCGGGCTATCCATCACGAACGTGTTTTCAAAACTGCGAAGCGTTTCGAGGTTGCGCTTGACCGCCGGGGAATTGAACATCGCGACATTCATCGCGGGGGCAATAAAACGCGGACCCGTGCAGCTCATAAAGCAGAGGCTCACTGGGTCATCGGCAATGCCATAGACGAACTTCCCGATGACATTCGCAGTCGCCGGAACGACGAGATAAAGGTCGGCCCAACGCGGGAAATCGATGTGCTGGAAAGGACGCGCTTCGACGGCGCCATTTTTCAGATAGACGGGGCATTTGGAGAGGCTTGCAAACGTGAGAGGAGCGACGAACTGTGTCGCGGCTTCGGTCATGCACACGCGAACTTCGGCGCCCTTCTTTTGCAACAGGCGCAAGAGTTCACACGACTTGTAGGCGGCAATTCCGCCTGAGACTCCAAGGAGAATTTTCTTTCCAGCGAGATTCATGAAGTGCAAGATAGAAAATGTGCGGCAGAGCCGCAGTTACTAGTTAATAGTTTCTAGTTACTAGTTAATAGTTACTAGACCCATTCGACTTCGCCCTACGGGCTTCGCTCAGGGGGACACATGGCAAGACTTAACTGGATCCTTCGCTACGCTCAGGATGACGATGCAACCGGGGTGACGTAGCATCCGTGATGACGATGCAAAAAAAAGAAACCCCGCGATTTCTCGCGAGGTTCCTTTAAGCTTTAGTTTGAAACTAAATTAAGCTTCAGCTTCTTCAGACTTTTCAGCCTTCTTCTTGGAAGCCTTCTTCTTCGGAGCAACAGCTTCGCCAATCGTGGTGCCGTTTTCGCCCGGCTTGTGGGAGTCCATCCAAGCCTTGAGTTCAGCGGATTCACGGTTCTTGAAGTAGTCAACAACGGAGAGATAGATCTTGCGGTTGTTCTGATCGATTTCGGTCACGACAGCCGGAACTTCGTCGCCAACCTTGAATGCATCGGCCGGAACCTTGATGTATTCAGCGGTGAGCTTGGAGACCGGGATGAAGCCTTCGATACCGTCGGGTCTTCGGTGAGGTGCTTCATGGAGAGAGAAATGCGGCGCTTTTCCTTATCGACGGCGAGAACGACGCATTCAACCTTGTCACCCTTCTTGACCATTTCGTTCGGGTGGGTGATCTTCTTGGTCCAGGACATGTCAGAGACGTGGATGAGGCCATCAACACCTTCCTTGATTTCGACGAATGCGCCGAAGGAAGCGATGTTGCGGATTTCACCGACGACGCGTGCGCCCGGCGGAAGTTCGGTTTCGATAGAATCCCACGGATCAGATTCGAGCTGCTTCATGCCAAGAGAGATACGTTCTGCATCTTCTTCAACCTTGAGAACAACAGCTTCAACTTCCTGACCGACAGTGAGGATTTTGGACGGATGCTTGACGTGCTGGGTCCAGGACATTTCAGAAACGTGGATGAGACCTTCAACACCGCTGTCGAGTTCGACGAATGCACCGTAATCAGTGATGGAAACAACCTTACCCTTAACGATAGCGCCTTCCGGATAACGTTCGGCGATATCCTTCCACGGATGCGGCTTAAGCTGCTTCATGCCGAGAGAGTGGAGCATTTCGGACGGGTGGTTGATGCGCTTGTAGCTCATATCGGTGATGTGGAGGAGGCCATCTACGCCGCCAAGGTCGATGAATGCACCGAAGTCGGTGATGTTCTTGACGATACCCTTGCGGACCTGGTTCTTCTCGAGAGTTTCGAGAACGTCGCCACGCTGCTTGTTGCGTTCTTCTTCGAGAACAACACGGCGAGAAACGACAATGTTGCGACGAGCCTTGTTGACCTTGATAACCTTGAGGTCGAATTCCTGGCCGATGAGAGCGTTGATGTCCGGAATCTGACGGAGGTCGATCTGAGAGCCCGGGAGGAAGGCATCGATACCAAAGAGGTCGACGACAACGCCGCCCTTGATGCGCTTCGTGAGAGTGCCGCGTACGACTTCGTTGTTTTCGAATGCAGCGTGGATACGATCCCACACGCGAACGAAGTCAGCCTTCTGCTTGGAGAGGATGAGGCGACCGTCTTCGTCTTCGAGCTTTTCGACGAACACTTCGATTTCGGAACCGAGTTCGAGAGAATCAGTATCCTTGAATTCGGCGCGATCAATAACGCCTTCGGACTTGTAGTTCACGTCGACGAGAACTTCCTGTTCGTTCACCTGGCTAATCTTACCAGTGACGAGCTTGCCCTGTTCGAGGCAGCCCATGCCGGCATAGACGTCAGCGTTGGCCTTGCGGAAGTCCGGGGAGCATTCACCCTGAGCGGCGAGAATTTCTTCGAGATCTTCTTGAGTTCCGAATTTGAGATTTTGAGACATATTAGTTAATTGGGTTGTGGTAACAAAGGATTCAGGCTACGCCACTACACCTACGTAGTCGAGAATCTTTTGAACCTGTTGTTCGATTGAGATGTGTGTAGTGTCAATTTCAATAGCATCATCCGCCTTCTTTAACGGGGCGGTCGCACGAGAGGAGTCCAGGCGGTCGCGTTCGACCAGATTGTTGAGGACTTCTTCGAGGGTAACTTTTTCGCCTTTTTCAAGGAGTTCCTTGTAGCGGCGTTCGGCGCGGACCTTCACATCCGTCACCATAAAAAACTTGTACTTCGCATCGGGGAATACGACCGTCCCAATATCGCGGCCATCCAGAATGCAGCTCTGCTTTTTGCCGATTTCGCGCTGCTGCTTAGTCATCGCGGCGCGGACAGACGGGAGGGCGCAGTAGATGCTCACGTTGCTGGAGACCTTCATGCCACGGATTTCGCTTTCGCGGGAAACGCCGTTGATAAGCACATGGTTTTCGGAGTCGAACCCGAGTGTGAGGTTAGAGAGCAATTCGTCCATGGCCGGGCCTTCTTCGGCAGGCAAGCCCTTTTCAAGGGCGGCAAGCGTCACGGCGCGGTACATGGCGCCAGTATCAAGGTATGTGATGCCGAGTTTTTTAGCCACAAGCTTGGCGGTGGTGCTTTTCCCAGTTCCGGAGCCACCATCAAGGGCAATAACAAAATTTTCCGAATTACTCATGAGTGGGAGCAAATATAGCTTAAGGCGAGAGTCGCGTCAATCGTGCTTGCACGAATTGACATGATCGAACCGTGCTATATGTGCCCTGAAAGGGCGCCAAAATAGAACTTAGAAATGAAAGCAAAATAGGGTTATTCTAAGTTCTGCCAACTGCGACGAAGTCGCTAATAGTAATAATCGTAATAATAATAGAAGGCTTCGCCTTTGTTAGAGTCTATGAAAATGACTTCGGAACCGTCGGCATAGACAACCCAACGAGTATCATACCCCACAAAATCATAATAGCGCGTCCCATGATTGTAACCGACATCGTAGTCGCGCGGGTTATAGTAGGAGCAATCATCATCGACACAAAATGTGGCATAGCCATCGTGGGTAATCCGCAAATCAATACTCATGGAAGGCGACATAGAATAAATATCGGAACAGTCGTACGGCTGATCAAAAGCATCGTAACGGCATTCCACTTCATAATAGTAGTGAAAGCGCCTGCTAAAAGAAGCGCCACCGTCACTCGGTCCCACGCTCCAATCCGAACCACAAGCAACAAAAGCTAGGGATATCAACAAAATAGCCAGAGCAAATAATCGATTCATGAAGCACTCCTAAAAAAAATCCCTCGAACATGTCGAGGGATAATCTACAAAAAAGATTGAGCCTAAACGATTCGATTACTTTTTGTAAGAGCCGTTGTAGGTTTCTTCAGACGTACCATCGTCACGAGTAGCTTCCGGAGCGAGGAGTTCACCGGTGCTGCCATATTTACGCTTTTCGTCGTCCGTGAGGCGGTTGGTAAGGACTTCAACCTGCTGTTCCTGATGGGCAGTAGCTTCTTCTTCCTGGAGAATCTTCTGACCTTCTTCGATACGGCGCTTGATGCGGTCGTCTTCCATCTGCTTCAAGTTCGTGCCAACCTTAGCCTGATCTTCGGAAACCTTGTAACGTTCATTAGTTTCATCCATGACAGCCTTGATACCCACAAGACGTCCGTCGCCATCGACGCTAAGACCGGCCTTGCGGAGTGTAGAAAGCGGGAGGCGGCTTGCTGCAGTTTGGTATTCAGGAAGGAATTCATAACCATCCGAAGTGCCAATTTGGCGGGCTTCGTCAGGAGTCACGTAACTAAGAGCTTCTTGCCAACGAGAGCTCTGGACACTAGAAGTAAAAGACACGAGGGCATTATCCAATGCCTCGCCAGAATCCACTTTCGGGGTGCTTGCGCAACCCAAAAAGAATAAACTTATTGTAGACAAAAGAATTAAAAGTTTTTTCATGGGGTACTCCTCCGGAAAAATCCTATCAAAATATACACAAATTTCTCAGCTTTTTTTAAGTTGTTCCGTTTTTTTCCATAAATTGAGCTCAAAATTTTCAGTTTGCCGAAAAACCCAATATCTTTTTCTACATTACCTCTACCGTATGAATGAAAGTTATTCTCAGTCTGAAGAAATTAAGGAACCCGTAACGGGCAAATCCGACGTTTATCGAATCCACACCAAGGACAACAGGGATATTATCCTCGTCGGAACAGCCCACATTTCGCAAGTATCTAAAGATTTGGTCCACGAAACCATCGAAAATGAATCCCCGGACACCGTCTGCGTGGAACTCGATGAAGGACGCCTCAAATCCATCCAGGATCCCAATCGCTGGAAAAATACAGACTTGAGAGATGTCATCAAGAAAAAACAACTTGCAACCCTTATCGCAAACCTGGTGCTCGGTTCTTACCAAAAACGCATGGGCGCACAGACAGGTGTAAAACCAGGTTCCGAACTCAAAGAAGCTGTCGACGTCGCAAACGAGAAAAACATCCCAATCGTGCTTGCGGACCGCGATATCAAGATTACCCTCAGACGTACCTGGGCATGCACTCCTTGGTACCGCAAGTTCAGCTTGCTCGGCGGGCTTTTTGCAAGCATTTTCGACAAGACAGAAATTAGCGAAGAAGAACTCCAGAAAATCAAGGAAAAGGACGCACTCAATTCCATGATGCAGGAGTTCGGCAACACATTCCCCGAAGTAAAACAAGTGCTCATCGACGAGCGCGACCAGTTCCTCGCAAGCAAGATCAAGAACGCACAAGGGAACAAGGTCGTCGCAGTCATCGGTGCCGGCCACATGCGCGGCATCGCAAGCATCATCGAAGAAGACAAGGAACTGCCAAGCGAAGAATCCATTTCCGTCATCCCGAAGGGTACTGTAATTTGGAAGATTCTCGGTTGGTCTATTACACTAGCCATCATTGCAAGCATCGTGCTTGTCGGTTATTTTGCCGGAATCGAGAAGGCCGGACAGCTCAGTTTGCAGTGGGTAATGTTTACCGGCGGTGGCGCCATGCTTGGAGCAATCATCGCAGGGGGTCACCCGTTGACCATACTTGTAGCGCTGGTCATGGCTCCGTTTACCGGACTCACACCGCTAATCGGCGTTGGATTTTTCACAGCACTCACACAAGTATATGTGAGACCGCCTCGCGTTTCTGAAATGGAAACGTTGACCGACGACATCTGGCAAGTCAAGCGCTGGTGGAAAAACCGAGTGACAAGAGTCATCCTCTGCTTCTTGTGCCCGGGAATTCCTGCGATTATCGGCAAAATCCTCGCGATACTCAAGATATATCAGGCGTTCTAAAATTGGACAAAACCCCGAAGACATCAAAGTAATTAGTTTATCAAAAGTCCGCAAAGAAACGCGGACTTTTTTGTTTATAATAAAACAATACGCCGCAACTTTTCACATACACATTTCAACCGTAACGACCGTAGACAGTTGTTACCACGTCACCACCTTATTCACAACTTCGCGCTGTTCACTCGCCGTCTGACGCAGGTAAATGCGGGTCGTTTCGATATGTTCATGCCCCATAAGGTCGGCAAGCAAAGCGATGTCATTCCGCTTTTCCAAGAAGTTCTTAGCAAAGCGGTGACGGAACGAATGAGGATAAACAACGGCTTCGTCTAGGCCATATTTCTTTGCGAACGTTTTTAGCTGTGAGGCGATTCCTCGCGGGGTAATCTGCTTGCCAAAACGATTCAGGAAAAGATATCCGCTAGAACGCGCTTCGCTTTCCAACCAGCGCAAAGCTTCTTTCTGCAAAATTTCGGGAATGTAGAGCCGCCGCAGCTTTCCGCCCTTCCCGTAAATATCGAAATATCCGCACTCCACATGCTCCACCTTGAGTTTCACAAGCTCCCCCACGCGGGCACCCGTTGCCGAAAGAAACCACACAACAAAATACCACTTGGTCTGACCATCTTGCAATAGACTCGTTTTCAAAAATTGGTAATCCGCATTACTGATAACATTTTCAAGGAAACTTTTCTGCTGAACCTTGACATTCTTGACGCGGAGTTTCGATTTTCCTGCGAAATCCAAATACTTGTTAATACCTTGAATCCGCAAATTAACCGTCTTTGGTTTAAAATTCTCGAGAAGAAAATTCTTGTAATCCGCAAGCGACTTGCGACCGAACCGCCCGAAATGCGACTTGAAAAAATCCGCAGTCCAGCAATACGAATCCATCGTATTGACAGCAAGGTTCTGCCCTTCCAGATACTGGTAAAACGAAGGTCTTTCTGCAAGGTAGAAAACGAAACAATCC
>NZ_CACZDK010000045.1:0-442 GCF_902779965.1 Fibrobacter succinogenes
GGCGTTCTTGATCTTCCTCTTGCCTTCTTCTTCGATGTGGAAGCGGAGGTTTTCGAGGAGGATGATTTCACCCGGCTTGATAGCGGCGCAGGCGGCTTCGACTTCCGGACCGACGCAGTCAGAGAGGAACTTCACCGGCTTCTTGATGAGTTCTTCGAGCTTCTTGGCGACCGGAGCGAGCGTGTACTTCATGTTCTTTTCGCCATTCGGACGGCCCAGGTGAGAGGCGAGCACGACGGCTGCACCCTTGTCGAGGGCGTACTGGATGGTCGGGAGAGCGGCTTCGATACGCTTGGTGTTGGTGATTTCACCAGTCACCTTGTCCTGCGGAACGTTGAAGTCGACACGGATGAACACGCGCTTGCCGGCGAGTTCGAGATCTTCGATAGAAAGCTTTGCCATTATAGCACCTTCTTTTTTAGGGTTAAAATTTTACGCGGGA
>NZ_CACZDK010000045.1:478-23769 GCF_902779965.1 Fibrobacter succinogenes
ACACGGATGAACACGCGCTTGCCGGCGAGTTCGAGATCTTCGATAGAAAGCTTTGCCATTATAGCACCTTCTTTTTTAGGGTTAAAATTTTACGCGGGAAAATATAGTAAAAGGCGAGAGCTGCGACAAAAGTGTGCAAGGTGAGAATGCGCAAAAAAATGTTTTTTGCATTTGCGAGCCGAAGCCACTGACGTCGAAGGCGTCAAAAACATATTTGTTTTTTGGCATAGCCGAGCCGTACTAGATGCGCTCGAAGGAGCGCCATATAGTAAAAGGCGAGTGCTGCGACAAAATTTTTGTCATAGTCGAGCCGCAATAGATGCGTTCCGAAGAAACGCTAAAAATAGCAGGCAGTTCGGTACAGGCCGAGGTCAGATGGTCTGAAGCAAAACTTTAAGCCGAAAAATGGAGTCCAAACGTTTTTGTAAATTCAATTTTACAAACAAAACGTGTGGGGCAATAAAAATCTTACTTTTTCATCATGTTGATAATTTATTCGCCCCATTAGCTATTCTATTCTCGAAAAAAAAATATATAATTCATTACTGACGTTTTTTTTTATATATTTTTCCAAAAAAATTGGATTACTCGGAGTAGAAAACGATGAAGCGTTCTTTTTTATTGGCCCTTTGCCTTTCCGCAGCAGCAGCTTTCGCTGGAGTTTATGATATTGCTGATTTTACGGCTAAAGATGCCGTCATGTCTGACAACCAAGTTTTTGCCGCCAATGGTGGTATGCCGCTGAGCACAGCTAGTGTTGAAGAAGCCTCGGCTGTTCCTGCAGGAAACATTGTTCTGCGTCAGAAGTTTGCTCAAGAATCCGGCTTAAACGCCTACCAGCTTTACATTGGTAGCATTGGAGATGTTTCTTCCATGACCGCTTTGAGCGTCCCGGCAGGAATATCCTACGGTGATGTCGTCAAAGCCAAGCTTTATTCACGCCGCGGCATGAAGCCGGGTGATGATGCCGAAAAGGTCTACTTCGATGGTAAGTTTGTTTACCTCCCGGGTGCAACTTCTGCTGTAGCATTCGTCAATGGCACTCAGATTGATCTTAAGAACGAAGCTCCGGCAGCATCAAGCACCGCTCCGAAGCAGGAATGCGATGAATTCGATGTTTCTTGCGATGAAGATATCATTGCTGCCAAGAACAATAAAAACGTCGATGTTTCTGGCGACTTGAACAAGTCCAATTCTTATGCAGACTCTCGCGATTACTCCGCCTCTGCTGCAGCGCAAGACGTTAAAAACCGTTTCGGTATTGCTGACGAAGTTCGCTTCTGGAGCGCAGTCGCTCTCTCCGCAGTCGCAGCAGGTAGCGCTATTATTGGCGTACTCCAGCAGATGAAGTCTAGCGAAGCAAACGATGCTTACAAGCAACTCGAAGGCATTGCTGATGCTGTTGAAGGAAAGATTAAGGAAGCTTGCAGCACGCAAGGTGACCCTCAAAAATGCGTCAAAGTGTTCAAAGAAACGGAGAACAAAAACGTTTTCTCGGTTAATGATTGGACTTACGTAGACGTCCAGCGCAGAATGAAAATCAACAAGGACACCAAGGATTCCTACGCAATGGGCCGCAATATCTGGTTCGGTGTCACAGCAGTTTCCTTGACTACAGCTATCGTATTGTTCGCATGGTAATGGAACAAGGGCAAATCCGACTCAAAGACGTTCAATTTGACTGCATCGTTGGCGTACTCCCTTACGAACGCGTAAACGAACAACCCATCATCTTGAACCTGACCCTTTGGTTGGACTTTGCTAAAGCTGCAGAAACTGAAGATTTAAACGAATCTATCGATTATGCAAAATTGGCGGAAGAACTTAAAGGGTTCATCCGCCTTTCTTCTTTTAAGCTAGTCGAGACTCTTGTCGTAAAGACCGCTCAATACGTTTTGGAACATTATCCCAAGGCAAACGCTGTTGAAGTTTCAGTTTCAAAGCCGAAGGCCATCCCCGGTTGCCTCGGCGCAGAAGCGAGCGTGAAGATCAGTAGGAAGTAGGACTTAGACGAAAGAACGGGCTTCGCCCTACAGACGAAAGACGAAAGAGTATAAATGACGCTTCGCGTAAGAAAATAATCTGAAAGCACCTCCTCGCATCAAAAACAATTTCTTCCGTCTCACATCACTCATCTCTCGTCTTTCGTCTAAAAAATTACCCTCTAAAAGCCCTATACCGCAAGGCTTCGGACAGGTCCGTAATATCGACAGCAGATGCGCCGCGCAAGTCTGCAATCGTTCGAGCGACTTTGAGCAACCTAAAATAACCTCGTGCACTCAATTCCATTTTTGCGGCAGCCGAAACGGCAAATCGCTCGACATCCGGCGTCATTTCCGCAAATTTTCGCGCATATTCCGATGACATTTCTGCATTAGATTTAAACGGCAAATTGCGGAAGCGAATGCGCTGGATTGCACGTGCAGCACACACTCGTCTACGAATATCAGCAGAAGACTCCCCTCGCCCTTTTATGGCAAACATAGCGGCATCGACAGGCGGTACGCTCACTTGAATATCGATACGGTCCAAAAGCGGTCCAGATATTTTTTCGCGATAACGTTTACGCGCTTCGGGCAAGCAGGTACACTCACGCTTGGGATCCATAGAATAGCCACAAGGGCATGGATTCATTGCAGCCCCCATCATAAACCGCGCAGGCCAAACAACAGTTCCACTTGCACGACTTACCGATATTTCTCCTTCTTCCATCGGTTCCCGAAGCGCCTCCAAAACATTACGATTAAATTCAGGCAGTTCATCCAAGAACAGCACTCCATTATGCGCAAGGCTAGCCTCCCCCGGCAAAAGACGCGATCCGCCGCCAACAAGCGAAACCATTGACGCGGAGTGATGCGGAGAACGGAAGGGCCTTGAAAGTACGGGTTTAAAATCGCCGGAATCTCCGGCACGCCTTGCACACGAATGAATCCGCGTAGTCTCCAAAATTTCCTGTTCCGTCATTTCAGGGAGAATTCCCGGCAGGCATTTCGCACAAAGTGTTTTTCCAGCACCGGGAGATCCGACCAATAAAAAGTTATGCGCACCAGCAGCAGCGACTTCAAGTGCACGCTTCACACCATCCATCCCCACGACATTTTTAAAATCGGGAATACCATCGTCAACACTAGCGCAACATGATGAAATTCCCTTAGCTAATTTCACATCATCACCCGCATTGCGTTCTAAAATATCAACACATTCCCCTAACGTATCGGCACAAACAAAATGAAGACCTTCCACCAGCGAAGCTTCTTGCATATTTCCTCGCGGAATAACAAGGATGCAATCACGTTCTGTAGCCAAATTCATTGCGATGGATAACACTCCACGGACTGGCTTCAACAAACCATCCAATGAAAGTTCGCCCACAAAAACATAGCGTTCCAATTGAGGGACTTCAATCTCCCCCGTTGAAACCAGTAAGCCAATCGCAAGCGGAAGGTCCAAGGCACTCCCCTCCTTTCGCAAATCCGCCGGTGACAGATTTACAGTTGTACGGAAACCCGTCACCACTTTCCCAATAGAACGTATCGCCGAAACGACACGTTCGCGAGATTCCCTCACTGCATTGTCAGGAAGCCCTACAAGCGTAAAGCCAGGCAGGCCCTGAGCAGCATCAACCTCAACACTAACAGGAACAGCCTTTATTCCAAACAAGCAATAAGAACGGATTCTACGAAACAATTTTCACCTACCTTATGCTACTGCAGCCTGATATTTTTCAAGCACGCAATTTTCGATATGTTCTCGCAACTGGCGCGTAATCGGCAAACAAACGGTGCGATAATCTTCGCCCTTATAATACGTATCGATTGGATACCCTACAAACATACCGTTTTCGCCATCCATCACGCGGAGCCCGCGAATCTGGATTTGATCATTCAACACAATTGATGCCAAGCCCTTCATGTGACCAAGATTCGCACCTTCCTTGAACGGAAATACTTGAACGTTAGTCACAGCAAGGCAATCAAAAGCCGGTGACATAGCAGGGATACTCGATGTTTTCTTTTCTGTTTTTTCAGCCATTGGGGCCTCCTATTTTGAAGATGAGCCGCAGTCAAATGCATTCGCAATTCTGCGGAATTGCAAAACCCAATGCAAAACACGTGCCAACAAAGAAAACGGCGATTTTGAGCAAATTTCGGCAAATCATTTTTAGCAAAAAAGTGATTAATCACTTTAATCACTGATTAATCACTTTTAATCACTTTTTCTACTTTATGGACATGCTTTTAAAACCCAATATGAAATGGCTAGCGAACCAGGGAATCATCCACCCGATGGTTACAGCGGAGTTTTCGCAAACTCCAAACGCATTTATCGTCAAATTCACAGTCGAAGAACCCGTAGATTGCTACCGCGCCGCCGTTCAAGAAGATAACGGTCGCAGCTGGGAAGATTCGTGCGTAGAAATTTTCTTGCAGAATCCAGCAAATCCAGCCGAGTACTTCAACTTTGAAACGACAAGCCGTGGCTTTGTGCTTGCAGCCCGCGGCACTGGTCGCGAAAACAGGCAGACACTCCCACTCGACGCGATTGCTAAAATCAGCCGCACAGGAACAGCGCCAAGCATTCAAGACGATTCGGTTTTTTGGAGCATGACCATCGAGATTCCTGCCGATTTATTTGGGATAAAGAAATTTGAAGCCCCCCTCCGCGGAAACCTTTATAAATGCGCAGACCTAGCGAATACACCCCATTACTTGAGTGCATTCCCGATAGAAACGGAAAAGCCGGATTTTCACCGGCCTGAGTTTTTTCAAATTTTAGAATAATTTGAAATTTTAAAAATGATTTAATAAAGTACGTCATGCGGGCGGGGCCCCAGCTCGGAGTTGACGCCTACGGCGTCCGTCGCTGCGGTTCGGTCATGCCGGTCTGCAAGCAGCCCGTCGCGACACTCACCTTGCAGACTTTTGCGAAGGTATTCCTTGGCCGACGCTTTCATTCTCCAAACGCTAACTTATTTTGATAAATTAGGCAAAGATCTCGCTTACACTGACTTTAAATGTTTATAAAACATTCTACATCATTCTGAGTTTCATCTCAAAAACGGCTCGATCGTTTTCGTCGAGGATTCGCATGTAAGTTGCACCATTGTGATCGGCGCGGAACACCTTCAACGTTTGCCCTTCTTCGGACTCACCCAAGTAATGCACTTCAAGCTCTGACGGATTGCAAAGTTCCAAGTCCGAAGCGCTAAACACATTCAATGCAAGCTTCACATATTCGATATTATTCATGTGATGTGACACATCGATATGTTGAGGCAACACCTTTTGCTGATAAATTTCTTCGTATTCTTCAGGTTTAACGTTAAAGCGGTCAAAATCATCCGTCATGAATGGCTCTGGGAAGCCTTCCGTTGGGAAATTCAATGCAGAAAGACGCATCGGGCGGTGACGATCAAAACTCAAGCAACAGGCTTCTTGCTTTGCAAAAATAATCGGATCCCCATCCACCGTAGTAATAGCGGTATTCTCATTAAGACGAATCAACTGATTATCGGTTGGGAAAGACGTGGTAACCACCTTATCACGCCAATACGGACGCCTGAGGAACTTAAACTTGGCCTTGTAAATGACCCAAAAACCGCCCTTTTCTTTCACAACAAAGTTGTCAAATTTCATAGAGCCAAAATTTTCGGTAATATTGTCCTGAATCATGAGCACAGTTTGAGCAAGCCCCATTTTTCCAGAAACATCGATATAAGCCGAAGTAATCGTTCTCGGCTTCTGAAACACTAGCGGATTTTTCGACAATGCGTAAATATCAATCATGTTTTTAATATAAATTTTTTTATCATTTGAGTACATGTCAACCGTTATTATTTTCAACAAGCCTTACGGCGTTTTAAGCCAATTCACCCCAGAATCAGGGCACTCAGCCCTAGACACATTCGGATTTCCGCCAAATGTGTATGCCGCAGGCAGGCTCGACCACGACAGCGAAGGCGCGTTGCTTTTAACAGACAACGGAAAACTTATAAAAAAACTGCTCGACCCGAAATACGAGCATCCGCGTACTTATTTGGCTCAAGTCGATGGGCTAATTACCGAAGACGCCGTCCGAAAACTCGCTAAAGGCGTTGACATAAAAGGCTACCATACCAAGCCCTGCAAAGCAGAAATCGTCGAAGCACCGGATTGGATTTGGGAGCGCACCCCGCCAGTACGTTTCCGCGCCAACATTCCCACCAGTTGGGTCAAGCTCACGCTCATCGAAGGCAAGAACCGCCAAGTGCGTCACATGACAGCGGCCGTAGGCTTCCCCACGCTCCGCCTCATCCGTGTGCAAATCGGGAACATCCCGCTTGGAGACTTAAAGCCTGGGCAGTGGCGAAAAGTTACAGATAAAGTTATTTAGTAATAAAATCGCTTGGTTTTACACCATACAACGTGATATCATCTATCCAAACTTCGGTATCATCGTAAGCAGCAATCGAAATCGTCGTTACTGTTTTGCTTATAACATCCCAACCGAGATTGCCATACAAGTCATCGCGCGGCTTGAACATAGACGGTTTTATACTCACCCGTCTCCATTCATCGCTTGTCTTAAGAGTATCATAAGCCAAGGTTTTTCCTTCGACATTTGAACTACCTAAAGTTTCAAAGATAATCGAGATGACGCCTGTTCCGCGAACATAATAGACAACAGAATCCATTGCAGACAAATCGCATGGTGAATTTTCGGTACAGACCCAAATTCCAAAGAAAGACCAAGAACCAATTCCCGCAGAAGATTTCCAATGAAGAGCATTTCCATCTCGGCCCGCTCCGGCATCCACAATAAATTCAGCAATGTCCTTGCGCGTGTTTGGTACGGTCGCCACTTTAGGTGAAACCTTCACGCTCGTATCCGTAGAAGACATGTAACCCGACTCGCTGATATCGAGTTCCCTAATAATAAACTGCGCTTCCGCAAACTCAAAGTCAAACACCTTGATAGAGTCCGGTTCAAACACACAGACATTAGCGCGCGTATCTTCGCCGACGCCAACCGTAGCCGAATGTTCGACAACGCTGTCGCCCACAATGATGCGCAATCCGTATTCATATGGCGGGAGCGAATCCATCTCGTAGAAGCCTTCGTTATCCGTTTTTACAAGTCGATCCGTTCCATACACTTGGACCCACGCGTAATCTACACCATCCGGCAAATAAACTTTCCCATGAACGCTTCCTGTTTTTTCAAGAACATATTGAACGGAATCTCCATCGCGAACATCCTTGGCTAGAATTTTTCTAAAAACGCCTTCGCCTTCATTGAGAATTTCAATCGTCACAGAATCAACGGCAAGGCTGTCGATACGAATTCGGCCTAAGGAATCCGCTACATATTCCACAAAAAATTCAGAAGCCACAGAATCGGGCTCAACGTTACGAATAAAATCTACAGCACGTACACGAGCAACCACATTTGACGCCGGCATCGAATCACCGCGAACCACACGAATCAAAAACGCATTTTGCGTTTCGACAGAACTGATGCCCGACACATCTCTATCGGAACATGCGCAAAGCGCCATTATCGCGAGAAGCAAAAGCAACTTTTTCATCTTTTTACTCCTCCTTCTTGGCGTTATCGCCATCGGAAATTTCAGCAACCGGGTATAGAGCTATGACAAACTGCATGGCGCGATTCACGTTTTTTACCTCGGCAGTTCTTTTTTGAACTTGACGCCTAAATTCAAGAGTCATTTCGTTCAAATCGTCAAAGCATTCATCATCAACACCCACCAAAAGCGAGGATATATTTCGCTTGGCAGGCTCTACCGCCACAAGGGCATTCTGTGCCAAAGCCAAAAGTTGATTTTGGTAACTGCGGATGGCCGCCGTTTTTACCGCCGAACCCTCCGAGGTAAAATTTGCAGTTGTCACCGCATAGCGTTCCGAAGCAAGCGGCGTGATGAGCTTTAAATCCTTGAGAACCTTTATGGCTTCGCGCACTTGGTCTTCGGAAACCGTTGGCGAAATCTGTTTAACCAATCGCGAAACTTCGGCATGGCCACTGTTCATTTCGATAAGCGCGCGCACCACGGGAATCCACCACTTGCTCAAGAAAAGATATTCACTAGCGCTAAACTTGCGCAAATCCACATCCTGGAGCGAAAGCGCCATCTTATAAAGCTTGTCTTTTTTTGCAGGAGATTTCGTCTTGGAGGCAGCCACTAAAATCTCGAAAATTTCACCATTGCGACCTTTCAAATCCAGCAAATTTTTAGCCAAAGGAATACTGCGACTTGGCAAATGGAGGTCCTTGTTCAACACGCGAAACATTTGGCTCGTTTCGAGCCCCAGTTTTTGCCCCATCATTTTATAGGAATACAGAGGCATATCCAATTTACGCTGGGTATAGTAATTCTTGAGCAAGTCCCTGTAATCACTGATTTCGTTGATATTCAGCATAGGCTAGTTCTCGAAAAATGCAATGGTCCAATCAATAAAATAATCTATTACTTGCCCAAAAGCTCTTAAAGAATATATCGCCTTTGATAAAATATCAATGGAATCTTATAAAGCACCCGTTCATTTTTGCTTTTTCTAGAAATATTTTTCTGTTAGAATACAACCAAGGGGATATTTGGATGATTAACAACACACTTACGTCTGTTGCAGCTTTTGTTGTGGCTGCAGCAGTTTCTCAGGCAATCGCGGAAGGCCCATGCGACATTTACGCAAGAGCCAATACGCCATGCGTAGCCGCACATAGTTTAACCCGAGCCTTGTACGGCAATTACAACGGGAATCTTTATCAGGTTCGCCGTGCCGATGGCGAAACCAAGGACATTCCGGTCGAAACCACGGGAGGTTATGTCAAATCTTCCGTGCAAGACGATTTTTGTGCAGGCTCCACTTGCACAATTTCAATCATCTACGACCAGAGTAGTTACAAAAACGATCTGAAAAAAACGCCACCTGTCTTTTGGCTTAAAGAAGGCGGCAGAGAAGCCATCGCCGACAGGGCGCCCATCTACATCAACGGTCGAAAGGCGTACGGCTTTTATCGCGACGCGTGGTCTTCTACAGGTTACCGCAACAACGAAACCAAAGGTGTCGCTACCGGTGACGAAGAAGAATCCATGTACATGGTGGTCGATGGCAGGCACTACAATGACATGTGCTGTTTCAACTACGGAAACGCTGAAACAACCGGCAATGACGACGGCCCAGGAACCATGGAATGTATTTATTTCGGTGACGACAAGGATTGGGGCGGTCCTGGACAAGGCACAGGCCCATGGGTCGCCGCCGACTTGGAAGACGGCGTATTCAAAGGCAACGATGCCGGATACATGTGGGGCAGAACACATACAACCCCATGGCCAGATGCACAAACAATTGATGCCGACTACGCTACAGCCATGCTCAAAGGACCGAACGACGGCACATTCAAACTGAAAGGCGGCAGTGCGCAAGAAGGAAAGCTCACCACCATGTGGGACGGTCCGCGCAAGCAAGGCTATAGTCCGCGCAAATTGCAAGGAGCCATTGTGCTCGGCAACGGCGGTGACGGCAGCGATGGCGGCGCAGGAACATTCTTCGAAGGTTGCATGACGATTGGCAACCCGCCAGATTCCATTGACGATAAAGTCCAGGCTAATATTGTTGCCGCTGGTTACGGAAGCAAAATTGAGCTCAAGAAGCCTGATCCGATTGAACCGTTTAAGGATACGCTTTCCATCCCGGGAAAAATCGAAGTAGAAAACTACGACAAGGGCGGCAACGGTCAGGGATTCTTGGACACCGATATCGAAAACGAAAACAACCTCTACCGCGAAGACAACGCAGGCCTCGACAGCGCAGGCGACGCCATTATTTACGGCTGGGGTTATGCCAACGATTGGCTGCGTTATACGATAAAAGTCTCCAAAAACGATTCCCTCACGCTCACGGCACGAGTTTCATCGCCAAGCGATAGCACGTTCTTCTCCGTGCTCGTTGACGAAAAGAACGTCGCCACCGTGATGGTCCCGAACACCGGTGACTGGAAGAAATTCGAAACGGTTACAGTCTCCGTGCCTGCAATTGCGGAAGGGGCACATGTGCTAAAAATAAAGATTGACAAGCCCTACTTCAATCTTGACTGGATTGAATTTGCAGTCGCCACATCCCAAACAGAATCCATCAAGTTTACAAGGCAAGCCGCAGCATCGCAAGTCTACACAGTTTACGATGTCCTTGGAAACCGTGTTACCTCATTCCAAGCAAACGAAAACGCTATACGTAACATTTGGGACAAAGTCCGCATAAATATGCCAGGCGGCATTTACGTCATCAAGACGATGAACAAAACCATTCGAATTTCAAATATAAAATAATACTCTTCAAACCAAACTCACTTAAGTAGGCTTCGCAAGAAGCCTACTTTTCAATTGTATAAAACTTTACTATTAATTCAATACAACCAAAAAAGGAGTTCTAATGAGAAAATTCGCCATTATCGGATTTGTATTAATATCAATCATGTTTTCCGGCTGCGCCATCCTGACGGGCACAAGAATGCGCCCCATCGTTCTTGGGTAAATGCTCATCTACGTCCGTGTATCAACAGCAAAAGCATTTATTGCAACAGAAATGCCAGAGAAACTTGAAATTGATACCCCATTCAACGTCAACCTCCCATTCTATTACAAAAACGCAGTTCATGACACCACTAAAGGAATCGCCTCCGTTACGTTAAATAACGAAGATTTAGAAATGGGTTTCATACTCGCTTCATACAGCAAAGCTGTACAAAACAATCCTGAAGTTTTCCAAAATGATCTAAGCGATTCTTTAAAGACAACCAGAATTTTTTCTGCTTACGATGCACTTTTCAAAGATTGTACAAATGAAAACCTAGTCGATGCCGACTATAATTCCGAAAAAAAGTATACTTACAGATGCTACAAAATAACACATGACGACGGAACGCCAGAGGACATGTGTTTCGCATCAAGATTAACAAAACAGGGAAACATTCTCCTTGTCATCATGCGAAGCTTCGCTTTCGGCACAAGTGTTAGAAACGAGCTTTTGGACGCAATCGAGAGCGTCGAATTCAAGAATTAATTTTAGGGAAATCGAAAAAACGCAAAAACAGCCGGGCATAACCCGACTGCTTTTTTTATTTTTGCTTTTATTAATTAGATGCAGCCAAATCAAAGCCTAGAACAATCTGGCCGTTATTTTCAGATCGAACATCATCGCTATACAATTTTATGCGAAACAACAGATAATCAGCACTCGACGTGAACGACACTTTTTCAAATGCATTCGTCGAAGTTGTAGAACGAGCCTTAACACCATTAACATTATCTGTATTATCGTTACTTCTTTCATACACAAACAAATCAAAGTCCTGCGGAATCATGCCCAAATTTGCAATATCATTACCGCTATGTAGAACTTTAATGTTGAAGCACCGCCTGATGTTTAAAATTTTAAACAAAAAGGACTTTAAAAGGGCTTTTGGTGAATCGACTGGATTCAATGGCTCTTAAAAGCACTGTTCTTGTCAACATTCCATTAACAACAAAAAAGTTCTACTTATCCAAAATATTATATTGCGGTCACAGAACTTTTTTAGGAGAAAATCTCATGAACAAGATTTTTGTTTTAATCCTTATCGCCACCTCGATGTGCTTCGCTACAAGAATCGGAGTCTTGAAAGGCAAATCGGCCTGTGCAGAACAGATTACCATCCATCTTGATACCGAAGACAAGAACGGCAGCACCGGGATAGTCCAGCCCCAGCTCGAACCGGGCGTATTTATCCTGACCTCCAATTTGGTCACGAACGGAATTGAATCGACAAGGTCCGACATCACATTCAAGTATTGCGTCTTGAACGTAGCCGACAAGGAACTCACCACGGGTTCGCGCCGCGTTCCCTACGATTATGCAGTCCTGATGCTGGATAGCAAATGCCCCGCAGGGACATACAAGTTCAAGCGCCATCACGACACAGAGGACAAAGGAAACAGCAACTACTACAGAGGGAACATTTATCCGAATGTCGTGAACGACAATGCCGACTTGTATTACTGCTTCGTACCCGCAAGCAGCGGTGCCACGGCATCATTCCCGTTTGAGGGCTACGGCATTTTCGCCAACACTTACAAGACCGCCCGTCGTTACGAAGGCAACACCATTTCCGTATACCAGACCGAACTTACAGAATTCTACATAGACGACGAAGACAGCGGCAACAGCAACGGCTGGGACTATTACGGATATTCCAACGTTTCGGGAATTTCGCAAATCATAAGCGGCGGCAAGAATACGACCATGCACGTCTCTTACTGGGGATTCGTCTACGTCGACGGAATTATAATGACCAAGGCCAGCAGTGCGGAAAATTCCGCCGCGCCGGCTAGCGCGGAACAGCTGGCGGCCCCGACGCTCAAGGGATTTGACCACTCCGCCATCGCAGTCGACCTCAAGTCCGCAGGCGATGTCAGGATTTCTGTCGCCAACGTCAACGGCGCCGTCGTCGCCAACATCGTAGAAAGCAGCCTCCAGCCGGGTGTCCACCAGATCAAGTGGAACTCGGGCGCCATCCCGAACGGCCGCTACATCGTGACCATCAAGCAGAACGGCATGGTCAACGCCAAGAACGTGATTCTGAAGTAATTACAAGCGACAAATGCGCTACACCGGGGCGGCTTCGAGCATCTGCTTCATGAGCGTCTGGTAGCCGATGCCCGCGGCGGCGGCACGAACCCGCAGTCCTGGGACAAGGTAGTATATTCCGACGTGTTCCACCCCGACTCCCTCGACATGTCGTTCGCCGTACACCACCCCAAGGACGCCTCCGACGAGGCGCTGGACACGCTCCAGCAGCACATCAAGAAGTTCGAGAAATTCATCAAGGCGATGAAAACGTACGAACCGAACGACCTCGGCAAATGGCTGGACATCAACGAGTGCACAAGGCACTACTGGGTGCAGGAATTCACCAAGAACCCCGACGCGAAAGGCTATTCGAGCCTGTACTTCACGTGGGTCAAGTGCGGTCCCATCCGCATGGGACCCGAATGGGACTTCGACCTCGCCTTCGGAGGCCACAACAACGACACCACGAACCAGTCCGACAATATGTACATCAAGATCGGCTACTGGCATTCATACATTTTCAGGGATTTCGACGCGGCAAAATCCCGCGTGTATTACTGGCGCGAGAACATTATTAGTGTTAACGGTTTAGTTATTAACAAATCAAACATTCCTTAATCACCCGAAGCCAAGTCAAAACCAAGGACAAGCTGACCATGATTTTCAGAGCGTTCATCATCTCTATAAATCTTTATGCGGAACAGAAGATATTTTGCATTGGACGTAAACGATACTTTTTCGAAGGGATTATTTGTGCTAAAGCGTCCTACCAAGCCAACACTTGAATTCGTAATGCTGTTTATATCATCCGAATTTCTTTCATACACAATGATATCAAGGTCCTGCGGAAGAAGCCCATAATTAGCAATATCATTACCGCTAACCAACCACGCAATAGCAGCAGAAAAGTTTGTCTTACCCTCAGGGCGCTTAACGCTAAAACGGATTTCCTTGTGATTATCCACAATATGAGTTTTTAGCTTATCTATATTTCCAATCCAATATCTGGAGTAATGGTAATACTGGCTATAATCACCATCAAAGACCGTGCTGTAATAAGACGGCATTTTCGTTGTCGCCGGAGTTTTATGCGGGTACGGCGATTTCATAGCCACATCACCAGAAGCAATCAATAGCGCCTTAACAACTTCTGGATGCCAGCGATAGAACGGATTGACCGCCAAAAGATTTGCAACCATGCCAGCTGTATAAGAAGCAGCCGTTTCCGTGCCATCATAATATGGGTAATAGGTATAAGTTGTATTATCGCTCTTTTTCTTATAAGTTCTCTTTCGATCGTTCATCTCAGGGTATGTAGTTTCTTTGCTCATATAGAACTGCGAGAAATTATAGATCTCGGGTTTCGTAGGAGCCAAATTATACGATGCGAGATCATTGCAGTTACCAATACCCCTATCGCAATACTTAGATTCATCCGAAGTGTATTTGGCAATGGATCCAGTAGAATCAACCGCACCCACAGTTATTGCATTGGCTGCATGCGCTTCTGCAGCAAGATGTCCCGAATTAAATCGCGCCCAATAGTTACCGGCAGCCGCAATTTCGACCGTTCGATTATTGTAAACGTAGTTGTCAAGATTCCTAGCGGCATCAGAATAGTACTTTGCCCGTTCTTTATCTATATCAGAAGCATCTTTGCGGTTATGGAGGCCAACATAAATCTGAGGCCCCTGCACATTCATCCATGACGGATGCGCAGGATGTTGTGGCGTACTCGAACCCACATAAACGACAGAATTTCTGGCAGACCTTTTCAGAACGCTATATGTTCTTGACGACAGCATTTCTGTTTCTGGAGTCGGTAAAGTATAGTTCCATTCCCACGGACTATATTCAATATACTTGACATCCCTTGCCGGATTTGTATCCCTATTCAATTTAACAGGAAGTGCATCGGCAACCATGTAAACCCCAACATCGCCACATTGCTGGCATACATTGTAATTTCCGGCATCATACCAAAGCGCAATACTAGCCCTTTTAGATAACGGGTATTCTATATTGTAAAACGCAGAATACTTGATGCTTTCATTGAAATACGGCGAAGCCATCTCGTTATTTGAAAACGCATAGTTTGTCGACGAGAACGTATAAGCATTTTGATCAATTCTCGTTTCGCCGCTAGACGTATAGCTGGGTTCATTGTACGATTCACGAGAAATAGGAATAAAGGAATTATTGGAAGCCGTCAAATAGCCATATCTTCCAGTAAACGAAACAAAAAAGTCTTCTTGATCGGAGCCATTTGCGTAATAGCGCTTCATGTAATAGGGAACCGCAAAATTAGCCGTATAATCCAAGCCCTTATTGCAGAAAGCCCCTACCAAGGCATCAACATTCCCAGTCAAGCCCGAAGCTTGTTTCTGCAAAACTCTATTTTCAAGAGACGAAACAAGTTGTTTGTTGCCTTTCTTGGAGTAGTCTATGTTTTTATAGACCATCGGAGAATTCATCTTGCTCCCACGACGTCCAAGCAGGTCATAGTTTACAGAATTTGCAGCTCCAGCATAAACACAGCTAAGAGCCACAATCAATGTGGCTTTTTTATTCATTCGCACCCTCTTTTGTTATTGGTATCGGTACGATTAAAATAAATTAATTCTTGTTAGTTTAAACTTCACATAAAATTATTTACAAAAGCATGCATTAGCAAAGCGCAATCAGCATCAATTGTTGCATATACAACAAATTAACGTTTCATATAGTCAGATAAGCTTGTAAAGCAAGCATTTTGTTAAAATTCCATTAACTTTCTTTTATTACAGAAGTATTCTCAGAACACAAGTCATCGAAAAAAAAACATACCGCCGGATTTCCGACGGTATGTTTTTGAGATTTCTAATTTTTTTCGTTTTACATCATCATTAATAATTCGACGCAACATCGAAACCTAATGCAATATTGCCTCTATATTCAGAATCTGACGGTGTATAATCATCCCAAAGAAGAATACGGAATGTAATATAATTTGCATAAGTCGTAAACTCCTTTACTTCAAAAGAATTATCGCCATCAATGGACCTAGCCAAGTAATTATCGACATTAATATTGTTTACATTATCAGAACTATTTTCATACACATAAAGGTCAAAATCATAAGGAACTCTACCTGTATTAAGAATATCAAAGCCACTGCTCAACCATGCAATAGCAGCGGTAAAGCTAGACTTATCAGTTGGACGCTTTACACTAAAACGTATTTCCTTTTTGCTATTATTAGGGCCGGACTTATGCGTATGTAGCCTTTCCATCGATCCCAACCAATAGCGAGATTCGTGGAAATATTCATTATGATCCTTATCACTCATCATCTTTTGATAAGAAGGAATTTTCGTTGTCGCAGGCTCATTCAATGGATACGGGGTATTTATATCAACATGACCAGATGAGAGCAGCAGCGCTTTCACAACTTCTGGATGCCAACGATAAAACGGATTTGCCGACAAAAGATTTGCAACCAAAGCTCCAGTGTAAGCAGCAGCCATTTCAGAGCCATCATAATAAGGATTGAAGGTATAGTCGATTCCCGAAGACCTATCCTTATAAACTCTTTTCTCATCATTATAATAATTTTGATATTCGGAATTATTATTTCTCTTATTAAAATAGAAATGAGAATAATTATAAATTTCTGGTTTTTTCGAGCCTCGTCTCAAATGATTTCCATCATTACACCTATTCAATCCCAAAGTACAATACATAGATTGATTAGAATTATAACTCGCCATTTTTTTACTATTCGCATCAACCGCCCCCACAGTAATTGCATTAGCGGCATGAGCTTCTAGACCAAGATGCCCCGAATTTGCTCTAACATTATAGTTACCAGCAGCAACAATTTCAACAAGACGAGATTCGAATACCCCGTTGTCGACAACCATAGACTTAAATCCATATATCTTTGAAGTCTCATTGTCCACATTTCCATATTGACGGTTACGAACACCCATGTAAATTAGAGGACTCCGATGATCTGGATTAAGCGGATGATCTTCCGGCAGCACAGGGAACTCAGAACCAACAAAAATAACAGAACGTTTCGTCGCTCCTTTTAGAATGTTATACGTTCTTGACGAAAGCATCTCCGTTTGAGGAGTAGGTTCAAAAATTTCACCAGAAGCCAATCTAAGATATGGTACCGACTTCGACGGATCCAATTTTGCAGGAAGAGCGTCAATAGACATATAGATACCAACATCGTCCCATTCAAAACTGCCAGAAGGTGGGTTATCATACCACCATATACTCCATCGTTTAGCATCATTTTCAACATTAGAAAACGGCATATACGTAATCATATCCGTATTACCATATTGAGAATAACTGTAAGGAGAAGGTTGAGTGGTATTGTTAAAAGAATAATTCGAACGCGTAAGCTGATAAGCACTTGAAGGGACATTCGTCGTCACCCCATAATGAAGACCAGTTGGTTCATGCCGTTCCAAAGGAACCGGTAGGAAGAACGCATTAGCCACATTCAAATAGCCTGGCAGCCCTTGTTGCGAAGTTAGACCTCTAAAAACATAATCACTATAATTATTGGCGGCATACCAAGCCTTTAGATAATAAGGATATGAAGCATTTGAATACAACAAATTACTTCTATTATTGAACACACCTTCCAAGGCTTCAATATCATCTCTTAAGCCAGGACTATGAGAATTACTAGCCCTAGCCAACGAACGATTTTTTAGTGAAGAACCTTGCTTTTGTGATTCATTCTTTTTGATTTTAGAATAGTCCACATTTTTATAGACCATCGGGGATTTCATTTTGCTGCCCTTACGGCCAAGAAGGTCATAATTCACAGATGCGGCGCTAGCGCCTATGCAGCCTGCAGCCAATAAAAAAGCAATTTTCTTTTTCATTTTTTCTCCTTTTAAAAACTTATACAGAATATACGATCATTTTATAAAATAAATTACCTTTACACACATTTTTTACAATAAAAGAATTTCAAACAAATATATTTTTCTCCATATTAATTCAAAAAAACAACAAAAAAATAAAAGTATTCACACAAAATCATTTTCAAAAGTTTCGCAAAAAAATTTACAAACCATATTCATCGTTTTCAAAAAAACATACCGCCGGATTTCCGACGGTATGTTTCCACATTTCGCAAAAATTTTAGATTATGCGCTTACAATCGTATTTATTAGTACGAAGCAACGTCAAAGCCAAGGACGACTTGACCTTTATTCTCTGAATCTTTCGCATCGCTATAGAATACAATACGGAAGGTTATATATTCAGCATTCGTGTTAAACGAAATCTTTTCATGGCTATTAGTAGCACTAGTCGAGCGAGCAACCCAATTATTAAGGTCAACGTGATCCACATTAGCAGTACTATTTTCATACGCATAAAGGTCAAAATCTTGCGGAATTCTACCAAATTTCGCAATATCATTACCACTGCTCAACCAAGCAATTGCGGCAACAATATTATGTTTATTGGCAGAACGCTTGACGCTAAACATGACTTCCTTCTTACCACGGTTTTCACGTGTAAAAAGTTTTTCAGCATCACCAACCCAATAACGGGATTCATGGTTACAATAATTTTCATCATACTTGGCGTTTGCGGTTCCAGAACCGCGGCTCTTATCCTGATTGATTGTTACCAAGCACTTATAGGACGGCATTTGCGTCACCGACGTACCATGCGGATATTCAGTATTCATATTCAAATGGCTAGATGTAATCAAAGCAGCCTTCACAGCTTCCGGATGCCAGCGATAGAACGGATTCGTTGCCAAAAGATCCGATACCATACCGGCCGTATATGCAGCAGCCATTTCAGCACCATCATAATACGGATTATAACCCTCGCTAGAACCATTATTCGAATACGTTCTATACTGATCGTTCATATAGAAATGAGAATAGTTATAAACTTCCGGCTTCGTCCCACCATTCACATGGGTCATATAAGACGTATAGTTGGTCATCTTTTTACTGTTGGCATCAACAGCGCCTACAGTAATAGCGTTTTCAGCATGAGCTTCTTCAGCCAAATAGCCTGTTCCCGGATTATTGGAATACTTTGTTGTCGCAAAATTTCCAGCAGCAACAATTTCAGTCGTACGATTGGTATAGATATAGTTATCAAGAGCTTTCGCAGCGGCTGTATATTGATTTGTAGCAGAAGTATTTTCGTTTATACCCTTCTTAAAATGGAGCCCCATATAAATCTGCGGATTACGTGAATCTGGTTTTTCAGGGGTGGTATTTCCAACATAGACTCTTGAATACTTCGACGACTGTTTCAAAACCCTATAAGCCCTAGATGCAAGCATTTCTTCTCTTGGCTGAGCACTAAAGGACCAAATATTTGAATATCGACGATAATAGACATCATCATCATACGAATTAAGCTTGACCGGAAGCGCTTCCGGCGTCATATAAACACCAACATGGCTCCAATCGCTCACGGTAGGACTAGGAAGTTGCGTATAAGGACGGTTTTCATAAAGCCAATCAACGATATACGATCTATGCGAATAACCAGCCCCATCGCGGACGCTTTCAAAATCTTTATAAGTAATTTGCTTGTTATACTCATAAGGAGATGCTTGCACCGGATTATTGAGAGGGATATTCCGAGTCGACACCGAATACCCATATGTATCAGCTCTCGTTATCGATGGACATTCATTCTTTTCATAGCTAGTTGAATTTGTGTAATTATCGCAAGTATAAGACCCCTGCACAGCATCATCACCTACATAACCACTAGTAAGCGGAATAAAATTATTCATTAGATAATTCGGATAAACACCCCATCTGCCAAAAAAGACATCTGAGTGACCAGACGTGTAAACATGTCCCGTATTCGCAAATTTTACGTTTACCGCATAATAATTCAATCCAGAATATCCGCTAATATCACCATGATTATTGAATATACCTTCGATTGCTAAGGCATCACTTTTCAAGCCCGAGCTCAACTTTGCCAAAGCATTATTTCCAATCTTCTGCTGTTTATCAGCCTTGTTTTTGGAATAGTCTACATTCTTATAGACCATCGGGGAATTCATTTTACTACCCTTACGACCAAGAAGGTCATAATTCACAGATGCGGCACTAGCGCCAATGCACCCAAACGCAACCATTAAGGCTATTTGCTTTTTCATTATCACTCCTTTCTTATAAAATAAAGCATATAAAATATAATCAATTTATTCAAAAAATCAACATAACAAAAAATTTTGTATATAACAATTTATTAGTACACCACAAGCACTTTACATAACATAAGCAAACAATTTTATACAAAAAAGGCCGGAACAGATCCGACCTTTCCAAAATTCCAAACCCACAATTTATTAATAGAAGGCAACATCAAAGCCAAGGACAATTTGGTCCTTGTAATTTGCGCTAGACTTATCCTGTCCCATAAATTGAATTTCAAATATCACATAATCTTTATCTATATCGGATGTCAAAACTTGGAAATTTTGATTCGGCTCAGTCGCATACAATGGATTATGGTATTCAGGATCAATCGTCGTATAACGACTACGATAAGAAAGAAGACGGAAATGTTGAGGATAATCGCCTAATCTACCAATATCACTACCATGGTTCAACCATGTAATGGCCGCTGTATATTTATTTGCACCGCTAGGTCTCTTAACGGCAAAAGAAACTTTTTTTCTATCTCCCATCAGTTTATTGATATCACCGATCCAATAGCGAGATTCATGAACAATTCCACTAGATGATCCGCGCTGAGGCATCATGCTCCCATAAGTCGGGACTCCCTTACCACTAGCCTTACTAGACGTCATTAGCAAAGCCTTTACAACTTCTGGATGCCAGCGATAGAACGCATTGGCCGACAGCAATTCAGCGACCATGCCCGCCGTATAAGCGGCAGCCATTTCCGTACCATCATAATACGGGGTATATATATAAGTACCGTTCGACGAAGAGGAATACACCCTTTTCTGATCATTCATGTAAAAATGAGAATAGTTATATATTTCCGGCTTTAAATTACGAAAACGGGTATTATTACAGACAACAACACCATTTTCTTCCACTATGCCGCTCCCACAAATATACGATTGACTCGATGTATAGTACGCAGGTTCTCCAGTAAGAGGATCAACTACTCCGACTGTAACAGCATTCGCAGCTTGTCCAAGCCTCGAAATATGCCCATTACGTAAGTAAACATTATAATTACCGGCGGCAACCAATTCTACAGTACGGTTTTCATAGATGTAATTATCAAGCAATTTAGCCGTACCCGAATAAAACATCATGTCGTCATCCGGATTGTAAGGATCCCGACCAGGATGAGCCCCAATATAAATCTGCGGTCCCTTAGTATCAGAAGACGGATCCATTGGACGATTTTTGCCCACATAAATCGAAGCACGGTTTGTTCCAGCCTTTAAAACGCTATACATCCTGGACGCAAGCACTTCATTTTCAGGCGTAGGGTTCGTAAACTGGTCACCAGCTCTATGACGAAGGAACGGTACCGATTTACTCCAATCCAATTGGACAGGAAGCGCATCAACAGGGATATAGACACCCACATCAGCCCAATCAGAAGCATCATTTCCAGACGGATTATCGTACCAAGATATACTATACCTTTGAGACAAAAGGATCTTTACAGCATCATAAGAAACATATCTAAGATCCCCATAACGTGAATACGGAGATCGTTGCACCGGATTGTTGAAATCATCAATTTCTTTAGACAAAGAATATTCATTCGAGTTGACATTCGTCCAGCCACTACCATATTCATAATTCGGGCTATAGCTTGCCCATACAGGAACAGACTTAAACGCCATATTCGACTGGTTCATGTAACCATAGCGACCTTTCAATACATCATAGTATTCCTCACTCACAGAACCGTTCGCTCTATAGCGTTTCAAATAGTAAGGGAACGGATCTCGAGGAGATGCATACTGATAATCAAAGCCCATGCTATTGAAAGCCCCGGTCAAAGCATCATAATCATTCGTGATTCCAACGCCTTTTTTCGCTAAAGCGCGAGTTTTCAAAGAGGCGTCATTTTTCTGCGATTCGCTCTTTTGGTTCTTGGAATAGTCTACATTCTTATAGACCATCGGCGAATTCATTTTACTGCCCTTACGGCCTAGAAGGTCGTAATTTACAGAAGCAGCGCTAGCGCCAATGCACCCAAACATTACAGCTAATGCTATTTGCTTTTTCATTTTTTCTCCTTTTTACAAAATAAAGCATATAAAATATAAACATTTTATATAAAAATACAATATAAAATAAATTTCTTTTGCAAAGAAAATTCAAAATAATTTAACAGACAATATCAAACAACAGAATTCAGCTTGTTATTTTAGACGATACAGCTTATATTCAATAGATTTACAAACAACAAAAAAAAGCTAATCTACAAGAAGAGCAAAAGCAAATTACAAAAGGAAAATCAACATCAAAAAAACATCCCGCCGGTTATTCCGACGGGATGTTTCTTTTGCAATGGGAGATTCCCGTTTCCACGGGAATGACAGCATCAGAAAAATTCACTGCCTACTGTCTACTTCCTACTTCCGACTAAATAAGTCCCTCGAAGAAGTTGTTGCCCTTGTCATCCACGAGGATGAATGCGGGGAAGTCCTTGATGGTAATCTTGCGGATGGCTTCCATGCCGAGTTCCGGGAAGGCCACGATGTCGTTGGACAGAATGTTCTGTTCAGCGAGGATGGCTGCCGGGCCGCCGATGGAGCCGAGGAAGAATCCACCGTACTTCTTGCAGGCGTCGGTCACGTCCTGAGAGCGGTTGCCCTTCGCGACCATGATCATCGAGGCTCCCTTGCTCTGGAAGCGCATCACGTACGGGTCCATGCGGTTTGCAGTCGTCGGGCCGAAGCTACCTGTCGGCATGCCTGCCGGAGTCTTGGCCGGGCCGGCGTAGTAAATCGGGTGGTCAGATACGACCTTCAATACGGTCTTTTCTTCGTCGGTGAGTTCTTCGCCGCGTTCCTGCTTGTCGAAGATTTCGGCAATCTTCGCGTGGGCCATGTCGCGGGCCACAATCATCGTGCCCTTGAGGCTGAGGCGCGTCTTCACCGGATACTTGGTGAGGTCGGCGAGCACATCCTTCATCGGTCGGTCAAGATCGATTTCAATAGCCGGAGCAAGGTTCACAGCGTTGCCAGCCGGGATGTAGTTTTCCGGATGGTGTTCCATCTTTTCGAGCCAGAGGCCGTTTTCGTCAATCTTTGCCTTGATGTTGCGGTCGGCAGAGCAGCTAACGCCGATAGAAACCGGGCAGCTTGCAGCGTGGCGCGGAGCGCGAATCACGCGGACGTCGTGCACCAGGTACTTGCCGCCGAACTGGGCGCCAATGCCAGTCTTCTGGCAAATGTGGAGAACCTTTTCTTCCATTTCGAGATCGCGGAAAATACGGCCGCCTTCAGAACCGCTCGTCGGAATATCGTCGAGGTAGCCGCAGCTAGCGAGCTTCACCATGTGCGTGTTCATTTCGGCTGAGGTACCGCCAATCACGATAGCGAGGTGGTACGGAGGGCAAGCGGCAGTACCGAGAGTCTTCACCTTTTCGGCGAGGAACTTTTCCAAGGACTTCGGGTTGAGGAGCGCCTTGGTCATCGGCCAGTAGTAAGTCTTGTTGGCAGAGCCACCGCCCTTG
>NZ_CACZDK010000046.1 GCF_902779965.1 Fibrobacter succinogenes
ATAAAATTACGCCTAAAAGGAATGAGCCCGGTACAATACCGGACTCATAACGCTGTTTTATCCTAACTTTAAACTGTCCAACTTCTTGGGGTCAGTTCACATTATGACGGGGCTTTTTCGTGTCAATTGTTATCGCGTCATCCTCGCCTTGCGAGGATCCATACAGTTTTCGTTGAATTTGTAAAAAAGCGAAGAATCGCCTTAAGTCACTTCCCACTGCCCACAATCTTCTCCACAATCGCGCCGGTGGTGAGGAGTTCCGGCAATACAATTTGTTTGCTCTTGTCGCCGGCGGGGTAGATGGCGTAAGCGGGCACGCCAGATTTGCCCATGCTGCGGAGAAGTTTTGTGACTTCGGGCGTTTCGCGAGTCCAGTCGGCTTTTACGAGGGCTACGTTTAAGCTATCCATGGCGCGCCTGAAATCTTCACGGTTCAAGACGGCGGCTTCGTTTGCCTTGCAGGTGAGGCACCAGTCGGCGGTAGCGTCAATGAAGACGGTGCGACTGGCCTTGGCAAAATCTTCAATAAGTTCCGGCGTATAGCGGTACCATCCGTCTTCTGTGACGAGTTGAACGGATCTTGCCTTGAATCTCGCATTGACTTCGTCTTCGTATTTAGGGGAGGCGAATGCAAACCAGATTACAAAGAGGAGGATGACGGAACCTCCAACGGCGAGAACTTCGCGGAAAAATGCAACACCCGGCGGGGCGATGTTCCCGATGGCAAAACTCAAAGCGATGCTCAATAGCGAAATGGCGGCAAATATGCCGACGCCAAAGTTGCCGGCCTGTTCGTGCACAATCCACAAGAGCCAAACGACTGTGGCGAGCAAAAGAACGCCCATGATTTTCTGGAGCGTGACCATCCAGGCGCCCGGTTTTGGGAAAACCTTCAAGACTTTCGGGAACGCGCTTACGAGCATGTAGGGGAGCGCAAGTCCAATGCCTGCTGCGGTAAAGAACAGGAAAAGTACGGGGGTCGATGTCGTGAATGCAAAACCCATGGCGGTTCCGAGGAATGGGGCAGAGCATGGCGTGCTGAGCAATACGAGGAGTGCGCCGGTAAAGAAAGCGCCTGCAAAACCTTGCTTTCGGCTCGTGAAATCCATGCGAGTTGTTGCGCTTCCGGGAATCCAAATTTCGAAAACTCCAAAGAAGCTCATGGCAAAAGCCGTGAGGATTACAACCATGAATGCGATGAATCCTGCGCTCTGGAACTGCATTCCCCAACCCGCGTTTCCGCCGCCAGCCTTGATTATTGCAACAATACCTGCGAGAACCCAGAAACTGGTGAGAATGCCTGCGGTTGTGGCGATGCCTAAAGTAAGGAGGCGCTTTCTGCTTTCGCCAGCTTGCTTGATGAGGCTAAAAAGCTTGAGCGAAAGGACCGGCAAAACGCACGGCATGAGGTTCAAGATGATGCCGCCAAGCAGTGCCGACAAAAGTAAAATCAGTGTGCCTGCGAAACTTTCTTCGGCAAAATGTTCTTGTGTAGTTTCTGGGGCGCTTTGGATGTCGTTATCGTTTTTTTTTAAGGGTACCGACTGCAAGCTACTTTTCTTTGCAAATTCAGTTGTATTTACACCAAACGTGACTTTCGAGGGAGCAAGGCAAATGGAATTGTCGCATGCCTGGTAATGGAACGTTGCCGAAGTGGTGAGGCTATCGTATTTGGCGTCGATATCTTCGATGGGGAGCATGATTTGAAAATGTCCCTTAAAAACGAGATTCTCAAGGTCCAGAGCTTCGCTGTATTCCTTAAGTGGCTCAGGCCACTTGGGTTCTCCAAAGTGAATCCCTTGCGCCGAAATTTCGATAGACGAAGGTTTTAGAAATTCATCGGCGGCAACATTCGCGTTTACATGCCAGTTGTCAGGAATGGTGATATCTACGGTGACGCTTGAACCTTTTGCCAATGCACCTGCGGAATAGTGCAAACTTGCTTCGGGAGGCGGCATGTTGTTCATATTGAACTCTTGGGCAAAAACTAGCGTTGCAAACAATGTAATACAAAATAACGATTTTTGCAAACTGTTGTTTGCAAAATTTTTAAATTTTAAAACTTTGTTAAAAATTTTCATAAATTAATTCTCGCTAAAAGAAGTTGAAAATGCTGGGAAAAGGTTTATGTCTTCTAAGAAAATCCTTTGTAATCGTACTCCTAATTGGGTTGGGGCAGTATGGAAAAAATATTCCTATAGAATATACAAATTGTGCTTGCAAAAGTGTGCGACAAAAGACGAAGCGGACGACTTGTTTCAGGACGTGGCTCTCCGGTTTTGTAAAAAAGCAGATTCGCTGAACAATCAAGTCCATCTTTTTGCGTGGCTCCAGACGGTACTTTTGCATTGCCATTACAATGACTACCGCAAAAGGCAAATGGTACATGAAATACCGTTTTCGATTCTAATGGAGCCCAAGGCTGTTTATGACGCGCGCTGGGCTGATGCCTATGTCAAACCTGAAGATGATGTTGGTGATGCGGCGGTGAAAGAGTTCTCGTTTTTACTGGAAGCGTTAAATCCGCTCGAAAGAATGATTGTGGAACTTTCAGTTGTGGGTGGTTTTAGCCTCCGTGATTTAAGCCAATTGATCGGGCTGTCTAGGGGGTGCCTGGCTCAGCGAAGGCGGGCGGCATTCCTGAAAATGCAGGAGAAAATGGCAATACAGAAAGAGCGAATTAAAATGATTACGGGACGTGATGCGTCTTTGCGAGAAATTATTGAATTTACTGGTTGAAAAGCTCTTAAAATTTCGTAATTTTATAACGTGAAATATCTGCTTAATCTTATTTGCATTTTCTTTATTGCCTCATCGGTTTTTGCACAAGACCAGTGGTTCAATTATTCAAGCCCTTTCCCGATAAAGGCGGCAATCCCTACAGGTGATGGCTTGCTTCTATCAACGGGGGGAGGTCTCCGTTTTAGGGCGCAAAATCTCGACGACGTCTTCACGACATCGAAAGGCCTTGGTGAGCAGTCGATGAGTGCCGTTGCTATTTCTGATCTTGGAGCCTTTGCGGTAAGCGAGTCCGGTGTTATTTCAACGATATTGCCGAATGGTACTTGGCAAGTGCTGAGCCGTTCTTATACGGGCAACAATACTCATGTTATTCCGGGATTGGCTCTTTTGGGTGGCCCGGTTCTGGTAATTGCTTTTGAGGATCGCCTATCGTTTTTTAATCTTAGAACTATGACGTCGATACTCACGGTGGAACGTATTGCTGATATCAACGTTTCCGCTTATCCGATAACTGCTATGGATATTCATGGTGATTCCTTGATTATTGCTGCGGGTGGCGGTCTTTATATGCGCAAAATGGACTGGGAAAATTTGGACACCGATGTGCAATTGTATGACCCGGATTCCTGGAAGATTATTAAGAATGCTTCGATTAACAATGAACCTATCAAGTCTATCGCTTGGAAAGACGGTGAAATGAAGACCTTCCCCACGGAAGGCATGAGAATCTGGGACAAGGATGGTGAGACGCGTGTCGCTCTTCTCGATACGTTCTCTGTAGATACCAAAACTGAATCGCTGATTATGATTCGTGGAAAGACGTTGAAGGACTCGATTCTGTACGAGCGTGATTCTTTCGTGGTTAAGGGCGAATCTAAAGTTCACTATTGTTACAAGTCCAAAGTGCGCTGGGTGTCATTGCTTCCGTCTGGCAAGGCAATCTTGGCTGGCCCTGAAATTATCCTCTATTACGATAATGGAAAATTTACGGACTTGACGGAATATAAGCCGTTCCCGCTAGGGATTCCTTATGAACTTCAGGCCCTTCCTGTAGGGGGTGTATTGGTGGCGACCGAAGAGGGGCGATTCTCGCACTTTAGTTATTCGTGGGATGAAAAAAAATATGTATGGAGCGAACCTACATATGCGGCGATGAGTGGAAATGGATCTGATGCCCGTGCTCATAATTTGAAAACATTGTCTGTGCTTCCTGATGGAGGAACTTTTTATCACCATTGGGCTGACGGATATGCCGTATATAGTGGTTGGGCCGATATGCTTACAGCAGAGTTGTATTTACGCGGTGAAGATAAAAATGGCGTACCTAATCGTGATAAATATTGCATGGATAATTATTTTGAAGGCAATTCAAATGGGAGTATTGCTGGAATTTTAGCGGTGTCATCTACTCCGGCTCCGAATAATAATGGCTATTTAACCACTTCGGCATCGAAGAAAGGTTATAGCTTAGTATATGTGGAAAATGGTAAAGATGAGAGAGGTCCTCTAGTATCTTGTGCGAAAAATGTCGGGTCTGCAACTATTGGTGGACCGATGTTTGCTCGTGTTGACGAAAATGGCAATTGGGTTGTTTATGTGGGGACCCGTGAAGCGACATCGACCGATGCCAATGGTGGCTTGGATGTGTTTGTTTTCCCGCCAGTTAATAAAATGGGAGGGAATATTTCTAAGGTCGATACGTCTTATCGAAAAACGTATTCTGGCGCTCAATCGACTCCGCTAGACTTGGTTTATGAACCTATTACGGATTATGTTTGGATGGTCACTGCGTCAACGCTGGTGTATTGGGATAAAGATGACAAAGACCTGAAAACGCCTCTTTCGACCAATGGCCTTACCGGTGCAGACTATACGAGTATTGATGTCGATAGCCGTGGCAATCTGTGGGTTGGAACAAAATCGCAAGGTGCATACCGCTTGACCCCGCGCAAGACAAGCCCGGATACATTGTCTGTGATGCATTTTACAACCCGTCATGGTCTCCTTAGCGAAGGAATTCAAGATGTCGCTGTAGATACGGTACTTGGCATGGTGTGGTTTGCTCATGACAATGGAGTTACCGGTTACAAAAGAGACGACGTGCGCGGTACCGAAAAGAACATGACTGATAATGCCCACGAAGATGTGAAGGTGTACCCCATTCCGTTCCGTCCGAAGCTCCAGCCGTATATTTCGTTTGTCAATGTTGCTGATGATGCAGTCATCAATATTTACAATAGAGGCGGTAGGCTGGTTGTATCGCTGAGCGGTAATCAAATTTCTGGTGGCCGTGCTGAATGGAATGGCCGTATGGAAAACGGAAGCCTTGTGGCGCCTGGTGTTTATCAGTATGTTATTCGTGGCGGAACCAAGGTGAGAAAGGGGAAGCTCTTGATTATCCACTAATGGGGTATAGACGTTATGAATAAATTTGTTGGAATTGCGTTATTTTTTGCCGCTGTATGGATCGTTGGTTGTGCCGGCGAACGTCAGGGACTTGTTTGCGAAGAAATCGAGTACCGCTTAAGTACGCAGACGTATTCCCCGGACCAACGTGCTTATATTGAAAATGAACTCCGCACTTGCCGTGCGGAAGAAGCGAAAAAGAAGAACGAATCCGGACAAACAAATGCTAGCATTTATGAACGCTTTGCCAATACGGAAGGTTCTTCGTTAAGCGATACATCCAAGAGCGTTATTCCTGTATCGACTTTGTTGCAGGATTCTTCGGAAGAAAAAACGACAAGCATTTACGACCGCTACAAGTCTGTCGAGGCAACCAAGTAATGCCAAGCATAATGACTCTTGCGGGCAAACCGTTTGAACCAGATTTGCCCAAACGTTTGCTTTCTATTGCAGGCGAAATCCGTGAAGCTGGAGGCCGCGCTTTTTTAGTGGGCGGCTGGGTGCGCGACGCGCTTTTGGGCAAGGATTGCCGTGATTACGATGTCGAAGTTTACGACCTCACGCAAGATGAACTTGTCCCTATTTTAAAGAAGTATGGCCGTACGAATTTGGTCGGGAAGGCTTTTGGCGTCATTCATTTGGCGATGAAAGGGCTTTCGCTTGATTTTTCGTTCCCGCGTACAGAAAGTAAAGTCGGTTATGGGCACCGCGGTTTCGTGGTGCATACTGACGAGAAACTTTCGTTTAAGGAAGCTGCGCTTCGTCGCGATTTTACGATTAATGCGATGGGTATGGAGTTGCCTGAGCTTAAGCTTTGCGATCCGTATGGCGGAATTGACGACTTGAAGAAGGGGCTGCTGCGCCATGTGGGGCCTGCTTTTGTCGAAGATTCTTTGCGCATTTTGCGCGGTGTGCAGTTTGCGAGCCGCTTTGCACTTACACTTGCTCCCGAGACGGTTGAACTTTGCAAGACGCTTTCGCTTGCCGACCTTTCTATCGAAAGGCTTTTTGAAGAATTCAAAAAGTGGCTTTTGAAGCCCGGCAAACCGTCAATGGGACTTCGTGCGTTTTTGGACATTCGGCTCAATGAATTTTTCCCAGAAGTTTTCCCGCTCCGTGATTCTTGGGAGGCGTTGGGCGAAATGCTCGATAACATGGAAGCCTTGCGCAGGAGTCTCGCGGATGTTAATGCTGAGGCGGTTGGTGAAGCTAAATGCGCGCCGCTTTCGGAAGCTCAGGCCATGGAATTTGCATTTGCAGCATTCCTTAGCGGAAATCCGGAAACTTCGCTCAAGTTCTTGGAGCGCATTACCAACGAAACGCATTTGCTGAAAATCGTTCCGCTGTTGCTGACGTCTTATAGCGAACTTGATTTTGCGATTGTGAATGATGCGCCGGCGCTTCGTCGCCTGGCGGTGAAGCTTGGTGGCTTAAAGCTATTGTGCCTACTCGTGAAGTGTACGCCTCGCGAATTTTACGCTGGCGATGCCGGATTCCCCGAAAAATTGTGGCAAGCCGCTGTGGATCTTGATTTGCTTGAGGCTGCACCGCAGCCGTTCCTCATGGGCAAAATGCTCATGGAAATGGGTTTCAAGCCGGGCAAGCAAATGGGTGAGATTATCAAGCAGAGCTTTGAACTGCAACTCGATGGGAAAATCAAGAACGCCGAAGACGCAATCGCGTGGGCGAGAAGTAGAACTTAGAGCTTAGAACTTAGAACTTAGACAACTGCGTAAGGCGAGTGAAGCAGGATTGCTTGCAAGCCTATTTAACGCTAAAGCGTTGTCTCTTGAGCTCAGAAATAGTCAAATATTTTTTGACTGCTTCATTCGCTTTTCTGGCGCCTTTATTTCCACCGGAACATTCCGGTAATTCCTGCGGGTACGCAGAACACAATCATCGGAATTTGAATCAGTTCCACCGGCAAGAACGCAAGCATTTTGCGCTTGGCGTGTAACTTCCACGATGCAATCATGAGGAACACGAAGTCTACGATAAACTTGGGCAAAATGCTGAACACGCACCACTCCCACGGGAAATCCAAGAATATTGCGCACCACGGGCTTAAGAACATCCAGATGTAGTATGTGTAAATGAGCGTGAGGAGCAGAATGTAGGCCTTGCTTTCATAATTTGTGCCGTTGCTGCTCCAGCGGGCGCGCTGGTTAAACAGTTGCTTCCACGTATGCACCGGAGCGGTCTCGATTACGGCGTCCTTGTCGAGGTTGTAGCAGACCTTTGTTCCCGGAATTTTCATCATCTTGTGGATGAGCATGTCGTCGTCGCCGCTTGAAAGATTCACGAGGTCGCCAAAACCGCCAACAGCAAAGAACAGGTCTCTCTTGTATGCAAGGCAAGCGGCGCTCGCGACAATCGGGCGACCCCAGCTAAAACCGGCGGCTTCCATGGCGGTGTAGCCTAGCGTTTCGAGTTTTTGATAGAGATGCGGCATGGAACGCGTGCCGTTGTTCTGCTTGGGGCCTTGCACAATGCAGATGCCATCGACGAATCGTCCGGCCATAGAGGTAATCCAGCTCTTGCGCGGGATGCAGTCGGCGTCCATGGTCAAAAGCACCTCGTTTTTTGCAATCTTGAAGGCGCTTTCGAGGGCGCGTTTCTTGGGGCTTGCAATGACCGGCAAATCGGGGGAGAGGCTGAGCACTCTGAATCGCGGGTGCGTGGCGGCAAACTTTTCGAGAATTTCGCGGGTGCGGTCCGTGGAGCGGTCATCGACGCAAATGACTTCCCATTCGCCAATGTAATCCTGGGCGGCGACAGCGTTGAGCGTGCGTTCGGCAAATTCCTCTTCGTTACGCATGGGAATCACGACGGACACGCTCGGAGTTGCTTTCGGGCCTCTATAGCGATGCGTCTTTAACAGTCCTATGATGAAAAATAGGAACAGTAATGCGTAAAGCGCAGTCAGGCATGCGATAATAATGCCACCCATGCGCGTTAATTTAGAAAATAGAACTTAGAACTTAGAACTTAGAACTTAGAAAAGGCTTCGAAGTTACAATTTCTCTCGTCTTTCGTCTTTCGTCTTTCGTCTAAAAACTAAATTTGGGTCTGTTAATCTAGTACAACCCACTAAGTTCTACCAACTAACTTGTCCCTGCGTCATCGGCGCCCCTGTCTACTTCCAACTTCCTACTACTTATGCTCCATCCTTCCGCTTATGTTCATCCTTCTGCAAAAATCCACGAGTCTGCTATTATCGGCCCTTGGTGCGTTGTCGATGAAGGGGCCGAAATCGGGGAAAATGTGGTGCTCGAATCTAGAGTGCGGGTGTATGGCGGTGTGACCATCAAGGCGAATACGCACGTTTACGATGGTGCGATTCTCGGCGCGCCTCCGCAAGACCTCAAGTACGCCGGTGAACCGACCCGCCTTGAAATTGGCGAAAATTGCATTATTCGCGAATACACGACGCTCAATCGCGGTACAGCGCAAGGTGGCGGCTGCACACGTCTTGGCGATCGCGTTTTGATAATGGCTTACGCTCATGTGGGGCATGACTGCCAGATTGGCGAGGGCGCTGTTATAGCAAACGCTTGCCAGCTCGGTGGGCATGTGCGCATCGGTAGGTTCGCCACTCTCGGTGGCACGACGGCGGTGCAGCAGCGCAACCAAGTGGGAGCTTACGCCTTCGTGGGCGGTACGCTCAAGGTCGATTATGACGTTCCTCCATGCAGCCGCGCTTTCGGTAACCCGCTCCGCTTTGCAGCCTTGAATCTCCATGCGCTCCGCATCCATGCAAGCGATTTCCCGCCGGAACGCATTGCATTTTTCGAGCGCGCTTTCCGTGAACTTTACCGCGGCAAGCGCCCCATTGCAGAAGTCATCGAAGAATTGAAAAAAGGCCCGGAACCTTTGTTCCAAGCCTTTTTCGATGAACACTGGTCGGGCACTTTGGTTCGCCCGTAATTTTTGCGTCTGTAATTATTTCAACAGAGCGTCTGGGAATCCCGGATACCAATTCGAACCATCGTAAGCTTCAAAACCGCCGACGTGGTCGAAACCCCAGTAATGGAACGAAATTCCATTAGAGATGGCGGCTTGTGCGGTTTGCATTGCCCAACGGGCCTTATTTTGGTCAGATGGCCAATCGCCTTGGACCGGGTTTCCGTTTTTGTCGTACCATGTGCATGTCCACATGTCGTTACCGCCTGCGACACCGAATTCACCCATATTCAAAGGAACGTGGTCTACGCCGTTGACGTCAGGATAAAGACGGCGGGCAAGTGCTGCGTATGAAGCCATGTCGCTTGATGCCGTGTTTGCGAAGGCGGCATCGCCAAGGCACTTGTTGCCGTGTTGACCCTGGTGAGTGTAAGTATAAGGTTGATAGTAGTGTCCGCTGAAGATAATGTTTCCGTCTTGCGGCAAGTGCAGGCTTCCGAGGTCTTCAAATTTTGCCAAGTGGTAAGATTCGAACATGATGGTCTTGCCTGGTGCTGCTGTGCGAATAACGTTATAGGCGTCAATCATGACTTCGTTTACGAGCTCGCTGCTTGGAATGGCCGGTTCGTTCCAAATTTCAAGGACGACCTGGTTATCTGCAAATTCGCCCATTGCTGTTGCTACTTGATTCCACATGGCAAGGAAGTGAGCCTTTTCCGCCTGGAATTTTTCGGGCATGTATTTGCACCTGGGGTTGTCGTCAGGAGGGGGCGGGTTGTTGCTTTGGTAGCTAGGGGGCATTCCGCCGCCGTAGCAACTCAGTTCGTCGTAATGATGGAAATTCACTACTACGGCAAGTCCATTCGCTATAGCAAGTCGAATATGTCTTAAAACTCCGTTTAAACGGTCTGGGTCTACAGTGTGTGTGGTATAATCAGAGGTTTCCTGCCAGCGGACGGGAATACGGACCGAGTTAAAGCCGGCTGCTTTAATGATGGCAAAATCGGAATCTTCGATAGGGTTTCCCCAGCCACCGTCGTCTGAACCTCTTGAATCCCAGGAGTTTCCAAGGTTGATGCCGCGTCCGAGTATGGCGTTCATGGTTCTACCCAAAGTATAATCTACGGCAACGGGTGCAATTTTTTCTTTTTCTTCTTCTGGTTGAGGTATTGTGGCGGAGCCTCTTTCGCATGCCCAGAAAGTGCACCCGAATGCGAGTCCAGCCGCTATGGTTGTAAAGAACTTTTTTAACATGTTGACCCCCAAAAAGGTTTCATAATAAATACCTGTTCTCAGAATCTATATTTAAACCAAAAATAGAAAAATGAAAACTTGCTTATGTTGTGTTTACGCTTGAGTCCATTGTGATGTTCGTCAATTGCCTTAATTTGTAAATATTCGTAAACGTTTTGCCCGCGAAAAAATCCGTTTACGCTTGAGTCCAGCGTTTGTGCGGCTTCGATAGTGGTATTTCGTTGATGGATCGAAGTTTGCAAAGCCTTTTTTGCAATGCGGGTGCGTTGATTTCTCAAAAAACAAGCTATATTGTAGACGATCCGAATTTGGAGATTTGTACCTATTATGAATGGAAACTTAAAAAAAGCCATTTGGAAGTCCGCTCTAGCGGCGATGCTTCTTGCTTCATCTTCTTTCGCTGGCTACGGTTTTAGCGATTACCGCGACCGTGATCAGTCCCACTTTGTCATGAAGGATCCTAAACCGTTCCGTCCTGATAAGGAAGTTGTCACCGTTGTCATGCGTGAGGCTATTCCTCGTGGTGGTGGTTATACGTACCAGTACCCGCGTGAAAACCCCGAACCGGTACTCACGGATAAGTATGCTATGGAAGGTGCTCTTTCCATGGAAATAGAACTTATCGCCAGTGACTACTCCGGTGTCGCTATTTGTATTGCGGGTTCCGTGGACTTGACTCCATATTTGGAAGAAGGTGTTCTCGAATTTTGGATCAAAGGCGCACAGGGTGGCGAAAACGCCTTGTTCGTGCTCGTTGACGATGGCGTGAAGAGCAATGGCGAATCCCTCCAGGTAAAGCTCCGCTCCAAGAGCCTTGGCGAAATTACAACTGAATGGAAGCACTTCAGCATTCCTCTCAAGCTGTTCGGCAATACCGGTGTTTACTGGGATGCAAAGAACACGCGCGAAGTGATGCTCCCGTTTGCTTGGTCCAACTTCAAGGGCTTCCGTCTCGAAGTCCGCAAGGATGAAAACGAATCCTTCAAGGTTTGGATTGACGATATCGTGATTAAGAAGCACGGCAAGCCGTACGAAGGCCCGGCTCATTATCCGTTCCGTAACGAGATTTAAGAGGATTTTATGCGCAAAACAGTTTCTTCCCTTTTACTAGCGTCTAGCCTCGGTACTGCTGCGTGGGCAATTACTCCGCAAATGCAGCTTGATTCACTCCATGCTTCGTTGGATACTCTTTCCGGTAACATGGAATCGACTCTTCTGGGTAAGGACGATCTGCCACTGGCAGTCTCCGGTTACATGGCTTTCCGTTTGAAGAATTTCCAGTATTCTGAACCGAGCCCGTGGGTTGCTAACGATAGAGCACGCACGAGTGTCGACGCTATCTTGAATGTGAACGTCGTCGCCATGCCGAACTCCTACATTACGTTGTTTACGAACCTTATGTTCCCGTTCGATTTGAGTGGTATCTATACGAACTATTTGGCTAAGAATCCGACGCAGTCTCCGTCTAATGCCAATAATGAACGCGTTTTGTTCGACCACTCTACGGACTATTATGCTTCGACAATTAACGAAGAATTGAACGTTGGTGTCGATATCCGTACAGGTGTATTCGGTGCCTATGTTACCGCAGGCGGTGTTATTTGGGCTAACGCTTCCCCGCTCACCATGTGGGAACGTGAAACGAACCCGCGCTTCGTTTGGCAGTACGAACTTTTCGAAGACGAAAAGACCGTTTCTACCTACTATAAGGAAAAGGCATTTAAGCCCGTTAAGGAAGGTGGTCGTGCATTCTGGACGAACCGCTCTTTCGGTGGCGTGTTTGCTAACTTCTATCAGCTCCCGTACGACATGAAGGCTCAGTTCCTCGTGTCCCAGCCGGTTGATGCCGACATGGCAACCCGTGATGGTTTGCGCATGTATGGCGGTATGACGGGCGAACTCGAAATGTCTGGTGGCTACGATTTCCGTGGTACAGTCCTCCATGGCCGTATCGCCAAGGAAAAGATTGCTGATAACCTTACTGTTGGCGTGAACTACATGGGTGTGACCTTCGATAAAGATGCTATCTATGAAGGTAGTGAATTCCGCAGTCAGTGGATAGATTTTTCCGAAAGTGGCGATCCGACTCTCCTCAATACTCATGTGATTACAGCCGATGTCAAGGGCAACGTTACCCCGAAACTCTACTTGATGGCTGATGTGGGTGTTAGCATCACGGATTCTACGGTTTTCATTCCTGATTCGAAAGGAAAATATACCTCAAATAAGGAAGGCTACCGTTCCGCTATGGCGGATCCGAAAGTCGGTCTTTATGTAAAGGCCCAGAGCAAGTATGTTGAAGGATGGCCGATGACTGCTGAACTCGTGTTTTTCCAGCCGGGCTTCTATTCTCCGTATTCTCTTTCGAACCCGTCCCGTTTCCCGGGTTGGCGCAAGGACGAAACTTACCTTAATGCAGGTGCACTCCGCTATTCCCCGAATATGGCCGGTATCAACTTCAAGTTGGAACCGAGCTTTAATCGTGGTTACTTTGATTTCCAGTACGCTCAGCACCGCCAGATTGATCCGGGTCAGGACGTGATTGCTTTCAATTACCGTCTGAATGGCCGCAACATGTGGGAAAGCACGAATTCTTGGACCAAGCATAAGCCGCTTTTCATGGCTGATTCTGGTAACAAATCTGACGATGCTAGATATATTAATCGTTTGGGCAACGAGAAGTTCTCTAAAAAAGGTGTTAAAATGTATCGCCAACGCGGTGGCCTCTATGGTGGTACTTGGGAAATGTGGGAATCTTTTGCTGCTTATGAAAACGGCCTTCAGGCCGGTCATACCGAAGTTCCTATGCATGCCAAGTGGTCTTCTTACCTCTCCTTTATGGGTGGCTACGATATTGGCCATTGGATTGGAACGGACCGCAATGTTATGATGACCGGATACTTTGCCTTGTCGGGTATTTCGACATCTTTCTCTCCGCTTGCTGTTTCCGAAAAGCAGTCTAACGTGCTCTTGACTAGCTTCTATGGTCAGTTTGAACCGACTGTTGCTGTGACGCCGACTTTCCACATGGTGGGTATCCTTGGCCTTGAAACCTTTAGATCTGATAAGGCTTACGTGATTGAAAAGGTTTCAAATCCTTTCGGTAAACCGAAAGAAGGCTCGCCGACTTATTTTTATGAAGTTAATAATTTCTTTTTCAAAAAAGCTCCTATCAATTACAAGGACTTTGCGATTGGTTTAGGTTTTGATTGGGATTTTGCTGACCGCGTGGGTCTCCATTTCCGTTACAAGTTCATGACGCACTCTGATGAAACCGTTTCTGACAATGATTGGCATTCCCATTACATTGCTGCCGAAGCCAAGGCCTGGTTCTAAGGGAGGATGCTAAAGATGAATATGAAAATGAAAAATATTTTAATCGCCCTTCTTACTGCATCGGTTGCCGCATCGGCATCTGTAGTTGCGGATAATCAAAAAGCTCTGCAGGCCAAGGCCGATAGTGCAAACGCCAAGCGTGGTGTTGAAATCGGTGGTAGCATTCGTGCTGTGGCGCAGCGTTCTAGTTTCTCTACGGATCAGGATGTAAAAAGCCTAAACCAAATGCCGAATGTCGAACATAACGAGTTCGTCAGCGCAGACTTGAGCTTTGGTTTCCGTCCGTACGAAAGTGTTCGTGCCAATGTGATTATGCGTCTTGGCGGTGGTATGCAGGAATACTTCGCTGCAGCTTCTAAGACAATCGAAGCCAAGTGGCTCAATGTCGAAGGTAATGTTGGCAAGAATTTCTACTGGGTTATTGGTGATTTCCGCCAGGCGATTTCTCCGCTCTCGATTTACAATCCCGGTATCGATATTATGTATGAACCGACGATTTTTGCCCGCAAGCGCCACATGGCCCAAAAGGAACAGCTCCTTGAAGGTGACAAGCGCAACTTGCAGGGTGTAAATCTCCAGTTCCGTCAAGAAATCGACCCGATGATTGGTGAACTCCGTGTAGAAGCGTTCCTTGCCCGCGTGAACCGTGTGTCGGTGCTTGACTTGAGCGGTGCCGAAGGAAATATCCTTCCGAATGATACCATTGCCGGTGCTTCTCTTGCTTCTAATACGGACAAGTGGCTTGTCGGTGGCAACATCGAGCTTTTGCCGATGCAGAAAAATGTTTATGTCGGTGTGACTCCGATGCTCATTTTCGATAATGAAAAATCGAAGTCCTATGTCTACAAGCATCCGTATAATTGGGGTAGTGAAGCCTTTGAATATGATGTCTATGAACGTATGGATAGCAATCCGTACGAAGATATTCCGCAGAATACGCTCGTCTTTAGCGGTCGAGTCGGTGCTGATGTAGCTGGCATTCTCAAGAATAAGAATCTTACTCTTGATTTCGTTGGTGAATATGCTATGTCCATCAACAAGATTAAGAAGCCGGCTAAAACCGATGAAACGGGAACGAACGTTCTTGTTCCTGAATCTGAAGAAAGCGTGAACGGTTCTGCAATCCTTGCGACATTGAATGCTGGTTACAAGGTTGATAGTTCCTGGAGCGCAGGTGTTACCATTGACGTGGTGATGAACGACGAAAAGTGGTTCAACAACATGGCTCAGTCTCCGAGCTTCTTTGCCCAGCGTATCTTGAACTCCGATAAGGATGGTAATACAGTCAAGTATGGAGTGAACTCTCCGCTTTACTCGACCTTCGACGCTCTTTACAACTACTCTCCGAAATTCGCTCCGGCGCCTAGTTCTCTTGGAACAGATGGTGAAAATCTTAAGGCTGGTCAGACAAAAAGCTACAACATTTCCCCATATAACAAGAATTCCTGGGGTTCCAATGTTTACTCCATTGCACAGCTTGAACTCATTAACAAAATGATGGATCCGGCTCTCCAGCTTGCTTTGCCGAACGGCCTTGCTACTGCAAACCGTAAAGGTATCCGCGCTTTGGTCAAGGGCGATTGGGAAGGAAAGATTGAAGCTCAGGCTCTCGTAAGTCTTTTCAATCAGGTTAAGCCAGAAAGCGATTTGGTTGATAAAGTCTCTTACAAGGAATTTGGCGGTGGTGCGAAGTTTGATATCGCTAAACTTACAGGATATAGCAAGTCTGCTGAATTCTCGGGTTCTATCAAACATTCTGAAAACGAAATTAGCATGAAGGCTGGCGAAGCTGCTAAAATCACGAGCAACTTCATCAATGTCGGTACAAGCGTCCAGTTCTTGCCGCGTCTCGGCTTTACAGCTGGTTTCCAGATGATCAATACCGACTATGGCGTGCTTGCAGATCCGTATAGTAAAGCTGTTGGCGTGGATGTTCCTCATATGAAGAGCAAGCAGATGCATGTGATGGGCGGCTTCGATTACTCCGTTGCTCAGAATGCATGGCTTTCCTTGAATATTGGCCTCATTACCGTTCAGAATGATTACAATACCTCCTCGCTGGCTGATGCGTATGATGCTGCTTATCCTGCTTTCCTTGAAGAATCTTTGAAAAAAGCCAAGAACCAGAAGAAAGCTGAGCTCGATGCAGACGAAGTTGCTGCGGTGACTCAGAATGCCAAAGAGACGCTCTACGGGAAAAAGATTAAACAGCAGTACAGGGTAGCAAATATGCCTGATTACTATAATATTGAAGATTTGGGAGCGCCGAAAACATATACGCATAAGTTCTCTCAGATGATTTTTGAAGCTTCCATTAATGTGGAATTTTAATGGGAGGTAACTAGAATGAATTTCAATATGAACATGCGCAAAATTTTATTGACCTCCGCAATTGCATTCTCGGCTGCATCTGCTTTTGCCGCTGATGGCCAGGCTGAGGTTGTAACGCAACAGAAGTCCTTGTTAGAAAAGCTGGATTCTCTCAATGCGGCTGTGTTGGGACTTAAGATTAACGGTACTGCAAAGGGTGGTGTTGCAGCCTCCTTTGCTTCTTCCGATCAATTTGCAACGGAATCTCCGACTCAAGAAAATCAGGCATTCACGGATGTGAACTTGCGCTTGACGGCTCGTCCGAGTTCCGAGACGATGATTGATGTCCAGTTGCGTTTGCATAAGGATTGGCAGAGTGCTTACGACGAAAACAATAACCCGGTTATTGGCCACTGGTTCAGCTACGATGGTACGATTCTGAACAAGCATGTGGACTTTAACTTGGGTTACATGCGCGTCGGTTATACTCCGCTTACCATTTTCACCCCGCAGACCGAAATTCTCCAGGAACCGGAGATTTTCTCAGAAAAGCGTCGTGAAGCCCTTGAAAAGCGTAACCTCGATACCACGAGTCGTCGTTTATTGCATGGCCTCAATGTTGTTTACAACAGCAGAAATGTTGGCGTAGTTGATAACATCACGGCCCAGCTCACGGGAGCTCGTCTCCGTAATACGGCTAAGAAGAGTGACCAAGTGTTCTTCGACTTTGATTTTTCTGACCGCTACCTCCTTGGTGCGCGTGTCGGTGCCGAAGCTTACGGAGCTTATCTTGGTGTAAACTTTGTCAATGCAATGGACCGTAAACTAACCCGTCGTAGTCTCAACATCGATACAGAGGATACCGTTTACTACGAAACTAATAGGGTAATTTCTGTTGAAGCTGCTTTTGATTCAAAGAAGTTGTTGCCAGAACTCCCTGTTACATTTGGCTTCAATGGTGAATTTGCCATGTCCAAGTGGGCTGTGGATCGTGACTATTTTGTTAAGGAAATCGGGAAGTTTTATACTTTAGAGCAGGCTATGGACAACGATGGAAAAAATTTTGTTTATGTGAAATCTGTTCCAGAGAAAACTGGCCATTATGTTGAGACGAATGAAAAAGTTGCTGATCAAGATGGCAAGAGCTTCTATGCCGACTTCTTTGTGAAGGGCGATATCAACGATATCGACTTCAAGGTGAATGTTGGTTACTTCCAGACGGATTCCGGTTTCTGGTCTGAACAAGCCTCTTCTCCGGTTTATCAGGGACGTTCGACAATCTTCAATGCGAATGCTTTCTATGGTAATCCGACAGAAAGCCTTATTCTTAGTACGTTCGGAGCATCTAGTCTCGAAAACCTCTACTTCAATGTCTATAATTCTACGACATTGCAGGCGACCAACTTGATGAGTTCGACAGACTTATCGCACGTATTGGATAATCGAAATGAAAGTGGCGCAAGCATGTATGCCAACTTATACAATAACTACAAGAACGGTCACTTCTACCGCAACGGATACTCCGGTGTTACGGCTAAGAAGCGCGAAATTGATGCGCAGGGCATTCTCTTGGCGCTTGATCCGTCTGTGGGTCTTGCTTTGCCTCTTGGTCTTGCTACTCCGGATCGCAAGGGTATTACTGCCAAGGCCGATGTGAACTGGGCCGATAAGGTATCCTTCAATGCTCGCGTCAATATTGTCACGCAGTCGAACGCTCTTGACTATTCCACTTTAGTTGTCGGTGAAAACAAGTTCACTGAATATGCTGTGGGTCTCGGTGTTGATGTTGGTGCTCTGGCCGCTCTTGACCGTCAGATTCTCGTTCAGGGTTCTGTGGCCATGGGTTCTGAAAGTGCATACTTGAAGCGTAAGACTTCCCGCTTTGTGGGTGGCGTTACTGCTGATATTTGGGGACCGTTTAGTTTCCTTGGCGGGGTCCAGATGTACACGAAAGAATTTGGATTTGGCTATCCGGTATCTGCCACAGCGGTTGTCAACAAGGCAACAGAAATGCTCGTCTTGGCAGGTCCGCGTGTAAAGCTTGCTCCGCTTTCTTACCTCTCACTTCAGGGTGGTATGCTTAAAAACGAACTGGACTATACCATTCCTGGTGTTGCTGCTAACAAAATTTCCATCAATAAGCTTGTTCTCCTTGCCGATGTGACGGTGAATTTCTAAGAGGTGCTGAAAATGAAAAAAGTTTACCAGTACATGATGATTCTCATGGCAGGTGTTTTGGGAGCCTGCGGATCGATGAGTGTTAATGACCCTTATGCTGAAGCTCTTCCTGCTGATTTTAATACTCAGGAATACCTGGCGTTGCATCCTATATTGGCTGCTCAGCAATATAAGGATTTTGTGAGTGATCATAATGCCCAGGCGAAGGTTAATGATTCATCGAAGGCGGCTGATAAAGCAGCATTCGCTGCAAATATGGATGCGATTGCTTTTATTTACACAAATCCGCTTATGGAGGCTCATTCACAAGAACAGTGGGCTCAATTCGTTGCTGATTTGAGTTCGCCCGAATCATCGACTAAAGCGCAAGGTGTAATTGATAACTTGGCTTCATCGTACAATTTTGATGATACTACAGACGATGTTGCACTTCTGTCTTCCGTCCAAATAGATTATTTGGCCATTGCTCAGCAATTCACGGTATTTGGTAGAGATCATGGTTGGGCATATCGTTATTGCCATCCAGATGAAGCTGCTAATACTCCGCGCAGCCTTTTGCGTGATGCGGCTCAGGATACTATTATAACTATGGTTGAGAGAGGTTTTAAACCGGATACCGGTTTATACTGCCGTGACGCTGCTGGCATTGTTCGTCTGATTCAATAGGATAAGAGGTATTCAAAATGAACTTTAAAGTTATTACATTGGCTCTTGCTATGGGCTGTGCTTCTATGGCCCAGGCTGCTGCTGACAAAGTGATTGGCTTCTATCCGTATTGGAGTCAGTATTCTCAGTTCTATGCAAAGGATATCCGCTACAATCTTGTGACCGATATTCATTACATGTCTATCGCTCCGACTGCAGAAGGTACCGTTGCCTTTGCTGACGAATACGATGCCGACAACTTCAAGAACCTTGTAAGCATGTCCAAGGAAAACGGCGTGAAGCTTATCGTGTCCGTGGGCGGTATGGAAGCTGAATCGAACCTCAAGGCTATTGCTTCTTCTGACGAAACGCTTTCTACCTTCGTTTCGAACGTCAAGGAATGGCTTTCGGCAAACGGCGGCGACGGTGTTGAACTCGACTGGCAGAACCTCACGACGGACGATTCCGAAGATTATGCCAAGATGCTGAACGCCTTGGTCGATGGCCTCTCGGGCTCTACAGTTACGGCCGTGATTTACCCGGCCGCCGGCATGGATGCCTACAAGGCCGAAGCCTTGAACCGCGCCGCTTACGTTGACGTGTTCATGGCAGACCTTATGAACGAAAGCGAAAGCAGCCTCGTTCCGAACCAGAGCGCAAACTCTGTGCAAGAAACGCTTGATGCTGTTGCCGCTGCCGGCGTGAACAAGGACCTTTTGGCTCCGGTCGTGTTCCTCTACGGTAAGTCCTTTGCTGGTGCCAAGGGCCTCGGCTCTAGCCACACAGGCGTTGGCAGTGGCAATGAAGGCTACCTCCCGTACGCAGAACTCATGAACCGCTTCGATACTCCGGATTACACGGTGACTTTCGATGAAGCAACCAAGTCCGAAGTGGCTGTGAGCGAATCCGAATCTATCGTGTTCATGGGCATCCCGTCTGTGAAGGCTGTTGCCCAGCACGTGAAGAGCGAAGGCATGGCTGGCGTTGCCGTCTATGACCTCTCCCAGGATCACTACGAACCGGTTGTGTCGCTCCTCGTGACTGTTGGTCTCGAACTCCGTCCGGGAATCAACTACAAGAACTCCAAGAAGTAATTCTCGGAAAATCGCAAAAGCTTAAAAAATCCTCGACGCAACAAGATGCGCCGAGGATTTTTTTACCGTTCCAACACCGAATTACACCACCATTTGTGTTCTAGTAACTCCTATAGACTTCATTTGATAGTGTATGGATCCCCTACGCTTCGCTTCGAGGATGACACAGCAATAATTGCCATCGCCCCTACACTTAATACACTTGTTATCTATGGTAAACATTAAAGTGCCCCCTTATGGTGCGTTTTCCCTAAATTAAAGGTATCTTTATATTGTAATTAGGGTTTATATATTACGGTGTCATGCCCGTCGGGTGTCTCCCTAAAAAAATGAGGTTTTGTATGCGTAATCATTTGCTCGCTGCGTTAGCGGTTGCAGTTCCGTCTTTTGCTATTCCCTTGGTAAATCAGCTTGGTTTTACTCCCGAGTCCGAAAAGATTGTAGTGATTCCCGGTAACGACGCCAACACGCTTGAAGTCCGCGACATGGCGGGGAAGGTGGTGCTCTCGCTCGAAGCCCCGATGGTTTACGATTGGGAATACAGCGGCGAAGAAGTCCAGACGTACGATATTTCTGCAATCAAGAAACCGGGCACGTATCGCTTGTTCAGGGACGGCTATATCGGTAACCCGGTCGTGGTGGGCGAGGATGTTTATGTTGATGTGACTAAGGCTGCGCTCAAGTGGTTCTATTTCCAGCGCGCAGGCATGGCGCTCGAAACGCGTTATGCGGGCAAGTGGGCGCGCGCCATGGGTCATGTGGATGACAGCGTGATTGTTTACGGCACGGATTTACCGACGGCAAAGACGGTTGCAAAGGCAAACGGCAAGCCCGAACCCAAGAAAGCCGATGCGAAGATTATCAGGTCGCAGCGCGGTTGGTACGATGCCGGTGACTATGGCAAGTACATCGTGAATTCCGGCATTACGGTGTTTACGCTTTTGGAAATGTACGAACATTTCCCGGCATTCGTGGATACGCTCCATTGGAACATCCCGCGTGAATTCCCGAAGATGCCCGAATTGCTCGAAGAAATCCGCTGGAATCTTGATTGGATGCTTTCGATGCAAGACAAGGATGGCGGCGTTTATCACAAACTCACATCGCTCAAGTTCGGTTCTAGCACCATGCCGGAACTCGATGGCGCCTTGCGTTATGCGATTGAAAAGAGCTTGACGGCAACGCTTGATTTTGCGGCGGTGATGGCGCAGGCTTCTCGCGTGTATGCAAAGTTCGATGCTGATTTTTCAAAGCGCATGCTCAAGGCTTCTGAAGTGGCTTACTATTGGGCTAAGCGCCATCCGAAGACTTTGTACAAGCAACCGTCCGATGTGCAAACGGGCGATTACACGCACGGTGGGGAGGATGGCAAGGACGAATTTGCATTTGCTGCAACGGAGCTTTACCGCGCTACGAAAAAGTCCGATTATCTCAAGGATCTGAAACAGTACAAGTTCAGGGCCGATGGCCCGTGGTGGGGCGATGTGAACATGCTCGCCATTTACCATGCGGCCCTTGATTCTGCGGACTTTGGCGCAAAGGTTGGCGGTGAAGCGCGCAAGACTTTGCTCCATGTGGCAAAGGAACTTCGCAATGTGGGCGATACGAGTGCCTATAGGCTCCCGGCATTCCCGTCTAGCTGGAACTGGGGCAGTAACAGCGCCATGGCAAATAACGGGATTGTGTTGCTCCATGCATACTATGTCACGGGCGACAAGAGTTTCTTGGATGGGGCTCAGCAGTGCTTGGACTACCTCTTGGGCAAGAATCCGATGGAAATTTCTTATGTGACCGGCTTTGGCTTTAGAAGCCCGCGTTTCCCGCACCATCGCGTGAGCGAATCGGATTTCGTGGATGATCCGGTGCCGGGCATGCTTGTGGGTGGGCCGCACTTGGGCAAGCAAGATATTAATTTGGATGGAACGGAACTTTGGAAGTGCCCGAACTATGCTACTGCTGACAAGCCTGCGCTTGCCTACATTGATAACCGCTGCAGCTATGCCACAAATGAAGTGGCTATCAACTGGAACGCTCCGCTTGCATACCTCGCTGGCGCCTTGCAGGCCATTTACAGCGGCCACGCTAACGCTGTCGTGAAGTAAAGGCGGGCTTTGTCGTTCGCTTTGAAACTGCACTTGCTTTGAAACTGCGCGAAGCGTTGTCGTTCCTGCGAAACATCGCCATGCGCGCGAAACATAGTCATTCCCGCGTAGCGTTGTCATGCCCGGCTTGACCGGGCATCTCCTTTATTCAATCCATTCCACTTCCACAATGCCGCGCACGGAATTGAAGCAATAAATTTTCTCGGCGTTTTGCAGGTCGCTCGGGTACAGAATTTTTTCTTTGGCCTTGCCTTCGTTCAAAAGCTTTTGCCTCGTGATGCCGTTTAAAAGCCCGCATTCAATGGGTGGTGTGTAAATGGTGCCGTTCAGTTGGATTCCAATGTTTGTGAAAGTTCCTTCGGTGAGTTCGCCTTTCTCGTTCACGCAGATTTCGTCGAAGACGTCCTTCGGGAACGGAAGTCTTATGCTTGTTTTGTGGTACAGGAATGGATTTGCAGAATTGACTTTGTGTGCAATCTTGACTTTTGGATTCTCTTTAGGTGCAGGGATTGCTCTTGTCGTGACTTCGAAATGCCCGTCCTTGAACAGTTCGATTCTATTGACAACGTTCGGATTGAATTTGACTTTTTCAATGTTGCTGTTCCAAGTGAACCCGAGCGCATGTGAAGATGCTCGCAACCGCTCGATGTGCATCTCGAAATCGGTGATGCCGGTTTCAATTAGCGAAAAATCTGTTTCCAAAAATTTTGCCTTGGTGAGCGTTTCGTTCCATTCGTCTTCGGCTGTGGAGCTCCATGTGATGGCGCTGCCGGCATCGTAGCGGTATTCCGTTTCGCTGTTCTTCTTTTGCAAAATTCGAATGGGCACGGAGAAAATCATTTCATCGCCGTGGATATAGCCAATTGCGCCGCAATAAACTTCGCGCGGCTTATGTTCCGTGGCGTCAATAATTTCCATGGTCGAAATTTTTGGCGCACCAGTGATTGAACCGCATGGATAAATTGCTCTGATGATATCGTATAGTGTTACGCCTTCCTTCAATTCAGATGAAATTTCAGAAGTCATTTGGAACAACGTTTTATGCTGTTCGACGTCAAAAAGTTTATCGGCGCGAACCGTTCCCGGCTTTGAAATTCGGCCGAGGTCATTGCGCAGCAGATCGACAATCATGATGTTTTCGGTGCGGTTCTTCAAGTCGTTAAACAAGAAGTTTTTCAGCGCGGTGTCTTCTTCGTCTGTTTTGCCTCTCTTGACAGTTCCCTTCATGGGCTTGGTCAAAATTTTATTGCCTTTCTTTACAAAAAACAGCTCTGGCGAAAACGATAAAATGGTCTCGTACTTGTTTTGCAAAAAGGCGTTGTAGGGAGTCTTTTGATTTTGCAAAAGATAATGGTACAGCTCGGTTTCGTTTGCGTTTGTTTTTAACGCCGAAGGGTAAGTATAATTGACTTCGTATGTAATGCCGTTCTTGATTTGCTCTTTGATGAACGCAACTTTTGCGGCGTACTCTTCTTTGGAAATGAGTGGTTTTATGATAGTGCCGATTTTTTTATCGGGGATTTTTTGCACGAACGGCTCAAAGGAATCGAACGCTTCAAAATAAATAAGAGGCAAGTTACTAGCCGTATTCAAGTTGTATCGCATGTATCCCACGAGATAAAGGCCTTTGCTTTTCAAAATTTCAATTCGGTCCAGGGCTTGCCTGACATTTTTTGGCTTGAAAATTTCGATTGTCTCGATGGGCGTTTTAAAGATTTTTTCTGCATATATTTGCATAATCGCCAAACTCTTTTAACGGCGCAAATATAAATATATAAGTCCGATAAAAATTATTTTTACTTTGTATTTTTTGCTTACTCTTGGGGTATATTTATAAATAGGATTGTGGTGTCTTGGGAAAAGGAGATCGTGGATGAAAAGAACTCTCTTTTCTGTTTTATCCATTGCTTTGGCTACTGCTTTTTCAACAGCATCCGCTTTTACTTTGAGGGGGACCGTTAAAAATAAAAGCGATTCTGTTCCGCTTCATGCAACGGTAAAATTGCTGAAGAAGGGGCTTGAAGCAGAAACGAATCGCTCTGGTGCTTTTGTCATTCGTGAAGATGATGTGGTTGCTTTACGAAACTTGCGTGCTGCGGTAGGGCATTTTAGCTTATTGAACGGAATTCTGAATTTTACGCAGGGCGGTAGCGCCCCCGTGCAGGTCCAGGTTTTTGACATGAACGGAAATCAGGTTCTTGCCAAGACGTTGCGAGGTTCCGGAAGTGTTGATCTTGCGGCTTCTATTCAAGCTCAAGGGAATTATGTTGCAAAGATTAAGCTTGGCTCTGCGCAAGAAACTGTTCGCTTTAGCACTCTAGGCAATGTTTCGGGTGCAAAGAGCTCTGCTGAGAAGTTTGCTTTGTTCAAAGAAGGGGATGATGGCGATACCTTGCGAGTTGTGGCAACGGATTACGATACATTGTTTGTTCCGCTCTCGAATCTTGATACGACTTTAGACATTAAGCTAAGCAGGGCTGCCGATAAGCAAACTTACGCGTTTGGATATGCCATGGGTAATGAACCAACTCCGAGTAAGGGCTGTGGCAAGGAAAACACGCTGAAGGACAACTTCACGTTCACCAGTGCTGGCATCGAACACGAAATCTACCTTACTTTGCCTGAAAACTATGATAATAACAAGCCCTATCGTTTGGTGTTCGGCATGCACTACATGGGAGGCTCTGCCAAGAACGTTGCAACGAGGGAAGGCTACTACGGATTTAGAAACCAGCCGGGCGCCAAGGAAAATACCATCTTTGTGGCACCGCACGGATACACGGACGAGAACGGCAAGGAAAATCCATGGCGCTGCGGTGACGACAAGGATCACGTCTTCTTTGATGAATTCCTCACTTACCTGAACGAAAATCTTTGTGTCGATACATCTCGCGTGTTCTCCATCGGGTTTAGCTTTGGCGCCATGTTCAGTAACTCGCTGGCTCAAGATTTTCAGCACCGCTTGCGTGGTGTGGTGGTGTTCTCCACGATGGACCAGGTGATTTACATGCCCAAGAACAAGGGGCTCCCAATAGCATGGATGGGAACCGTCGGCATGAGTGACAATCTCTGTACGCCAAAGCTTGGGCGCAGCGCTCGTGACAGGATTTTAAAGAACAACGGAAAGCCCGGCGCAGATGGAAAATTCACCGATGCCAGGGGCGAAGAGGCGGAAGAATACTCCGGTGGCAAACACGTGTGCTACGATTACAAGACTGTCGATCCGCGTTTCCCCGTGAAGTGGTGCACGTTCGACGGCGAGCACACGTACAACCCCCGCGAAGATGGAAAAGTTTGGACAACCGAAACGGGCTGGGAATTCATCACGCAGTTCTAGTGGAATTTTCTTCATAGTAAACAATGAAGCCCTCCTTACGGGGAGGACTTTTTTGTTAAAAAACTTGGTTCAAAATTATACTTTGTGATAAAATTGTAATATTTTATGAATGTGGAACTTATCCAAATTTTTCAGTATATATTTCTAACATGCAAAACTGGTATCTTATAATCGTTCTTTCAATAGTTTTTGTATCGGCGCTTTTTGCTTCGACAGCAGCTTCGCCGATGTAAATGAATTGCCACTATAAAAAACGCCCGCTTGCGCGGGCTAAATTTGTTTTTGGCGATTTGAATTTGTTGGCAAGTGTTACTTGACTAAGTTCACGAATTCGCGGCACACGGCTTCTGGGTCCGGCTTGCCAAAGATTGCCGAGCCAACAACGAAGACGTTTGCGCCCGCTTCCTTGCAGGCGAGGATGTTGTCCAACTTAACACCGCCGTCGATTTGAATATCGAGTTCCGGCTTGAGCGCGCGCAGTTCGCGGATTTTGTCAAGGCAATACGGAATGAGACTCTGGCCGCCGAAGCCCGGGTTCACGGACATGATGAGCACCATGTCAACGATGTCGAGCACGTACTTGACGTTTTCCAGCGGGGTTGCCGGATTGATGGCCACTGCAGGCTTTACGCCGAGTTCTGCAATCTGGTGCAGCAAGCGGTCAAGGTGGTTTGTGGTTTCGGCGTGCACGCTGATGATGCTTGCTCCGGCTTTTGCAAATTCGCCCACGTAATTTTCGGGATTCTCGATCATCAAGTGGCAATCCAGCGGGAGCTTGGTGCCTTTTTTAACGCAAGCGGAAATTCCCGGACCAAAGCTGATGTTCGGGACAAAGTGCCCGTCCATGATGTCCAGGTGAACGAGGCCTGCGCCTCCGTTTTCGATGGCCTTGAGACCATTACCGAGTTCGAGGAAGTTTGCGTTCAAGACGCTGGGTGCGATGATTTGTTTAAGCATAGTTCAAATATAGCAAAATAAATTTTTTTTTACTAAATTTAAAAGCACTAAGAATAAGAGGAGATTATTATGTCCAAAAACTCTAAAACTGTAGTAGCAAAACCAGTTGCAAAGAAAACGGCGACGAAGGCTGCGAAGCCGGTTGCCAGGAAGGCCGAAGCTAAGGCCGCTCCGGAAAAGAAGGCTGCGCCGAAGGCCGCTAAGCCGGCTGCCAAGGTTGCAAAGTCTGTTGCAGAAACTCCGAAGGCCGAAGTTAAGCCCGCCAAGGCTCCTGCCAAGAAGGTTGCTGAAAAGCCCGCTAAGGCTGCCGCACCGGAAAAGGTTGCTGTGGAATTTATCGCCGATTGCCCCCTTGCAACGACTGTTTCCATTGCCGGTTCTTTCAACAACTGGACTGTCGATGTTGACATGCTCAAGAAAGACAAGAAGACGGGTCTTTGGGTCGCAAAGATTTCCCTTGTTCCGGGCGACTATGAATATAAGTTTGTCTGTGATGGCAAGAACTGGGATGCTGGCGACAACAAGATCAAGCACGTGTAATGCTTGAGGCCTCCGGCGGGATTCGCGATTTTATTTCATAATTCTAAACGCCGTAGGCGCAAAAAAAATCCAGTGCTATTTTATTCGTAAAACGTTGGCATCGCCCAGCGTTTTTCATTTTGTGTAAAATAGTAAGCTGGTGAAAAACGAAAATATCGTTATAATTCTAAGTTCTAAGTTCTAAGCTCTAAGTTCTATTTTCTAAATTTGCACCCGTATGAAAAATTCCATCCCTGATTCAGTGCTTTTGAAAGCGGCCAGTGAATACGGCACTCCGCTTTGGATTTATGACCGTGCGACGATTGAACGTGCTGTAAAGGACGTGCAGGTTTTTGACACTGTACGCTTTGCCCAGAAGGCATGCCCGAACCTTTCCGTGGTTTCGCTTATCCGCAAGCTTGGCTGCGTTGTCGATGCAGTCTCCGCTGGCGAAATTGTGCGTGCTCTCAAGGCAGGTTTCAAGGGTGGACAGCAGAAGGGCAAGGTTCCTGAAATTGTCTACACGGCTGATATCTTCGACCGCGACGCTCTCGAACTCGTGAAGAAGTACGACATCGCCGTGAACGTGGGCTCTCCGGACATGATCCAGCAACTCGCTGATTTCGGCGTGAAGTCTGAACTCACCATCCGCGTGAACCCGGGCTTTGGTCATGGCCATTCCCGCAAGACAAATACCGGTGGCGATTTGAGCAAGCACGGCATTTGGCACGAACAGATTAAGGATTGCATCAAGCTTGCCCAGAGCAACGGCATGTGGATCACTGGTCTTCACATGCACATCGGTTCTGGTACGGACTTTGAACACTTGGCTCAGGTATGCGATGCCATGGTCGATGCTAGCCGTCGCTTGGGCTCTCACCTCCGCACGATCAGCGCTGGTGGTGGCCTCCCGATTCCGTATCACGAAGAAGAAAAGGGCAACCGCATTGACGTGAAGGCTTACTACGATTTGTGGGACAACGCCCGCAAGCGTATCCAGCAGAGCATCGGTCACGACGTTCACCTCGAAGTGGAACCGGGCCGTTACCTTGTTGCAGAAAGCGGCTACCTCATTGCCGAAATCCGTGCCGTCAAGAAGCAGGGTGATAATTTGTTCTACCTCTTGGACGCTGGCTTTACCGATCTCGTTCGCCCGAGCTTCTACGGTAGCTACCACGCTATTTCTGTGGTCGCCCGTGATGGTCGTGAATTGAACGAAACGGTTGACGCTGTTGTGGCAGGCCCGCTCTGCGAATCCGGTGACGTGTTCACGCAGGAAGAAGGCGGCTTTGTGGTGACACGCAAGCTCCCGAAGGCTCAGGTGGGCGACTTGTTGATTCTCCATGACGCCGGTGCTTACGGTGCCGCCATGAGCAGTAACTACAACAGCCGTCGCTACGCTGCCGAAACGATGTACACGAATGGCGAAATCAAGCTTATTCGCGAACGCCAGACTTTCGAACAGCTCTTGCAGAACGACAGAATTATTGAATTATAAACTTCGCATAGCTTCGTTGCTCGCCTCCTTACGTACATCTTAGTACGCTACGGAGGCTCGCGTCTTGCTCTGCTCGTTTCTAATTCAATACTGAAGTTGGATTGTAGTTGATTTGATATAATCAAGATTATTGCTCCGCTTTCTTTATATAGAGATAAAGTGGTAAAGTTGTGAAAAATGGTTGTTGTTGCGAGAATGGAGCGTCGGCCAAGGTATTTTCTTCGCAGTAGCGTGCAAAACGAGAGTCGTGAACGACTCTAGCAGGCGTTCATGACCGAGTGAAGCCGCTGACGCCGTAGGCGTCAAAAGCATCAAAGGCGAATGCTGCGGTTGCACTTGTGCAAACATAGCTGAGCCGTAATTGCTGATGCTTTTTCAAAAATCAAATTACTACCTTTGCTCTCGGAAATAAGACTATGGGAAATTTACGCGCGATTCTCATGCCCATTGCGATTCTTGCGGGCATCCTCATTCCTCAGGCGCACTTTTTGTCGCCGCTCTTGCCGTTCACTATCGGCATCATGATGTTCCTTACGTTCGTGACGAAAATTCCGCCGCAAACGCATGGCTACACGTTCAAGATTGAGGTTCGAGCTTTTGTCGTGAGCCTTATCATGATTGCGCTCCTCTGGGGAATTGTGGAACTATTCCACTTGCCGCGCGAGGTGCTTTTGGGCGGTGCGATTATTGCGCTTTGCCCACCTGCGAATGCGGCCCCTGCGATGGCGAAGATGCTTGGTGGCAGTGCGTCCCTGGCGCTCAAGATTTTTCTCAGCGGAAATTTGATAGCCTGCTTTAGCATTCCGATTGTCTTTGGGTATTTGACTGGATCCAATGCGAACCTCTCCGAAATTGCGATGAAGATTTTCAACACAATACAACCGATTATCAGCATTCCCCTGGCGTTTGCGTTTGGACTCCGTAACTTTTACCCGGAACTTGCCGACCGTGCCGCAAAATACCAAAAGTACACCATGTTCGTTTGGACGTTCTCGGTGTTCATTATTTTGTCTAAGGCAAGCTTCGACATTCGCGAGATGGGCTTTGCCGACTTGTGGAATAGCGGAAAGCTCCCGCTCATGGCTGCAGTTTCGCTGGTGCTTTGCATTGTGCAGTTCTGGCTTGGCTGGGTGTGCGAACGCGGCCGCCGTCCAATTGAAGGATCGCAGAGCATGGGCCAAAAGAACACGACGCTTGTCATCTGGGTCTCTAGCCTTTACGCAGGCCCGGTTGTAGCGCTCGCTCCGACTTGCTATGTTGTATGGCAAAATCTTGTGCTCAGCTACATGACCGCTAAGATAAAGCCGAAGAATAGTTAAGAACTACGATTGTTTAGGGCTACTTTGTAGTAATTTTAAGTTGCTAGAAATTTTTTAACAATTTCTATTAGCTAGTTTGTATGGCAAAGTAATATTGTCCGTATTGGAGAATACTTTACAAAGTATTGTTACTATTGCGTCGAGTTTTAAATTATATTATTACGGTGAAGAGAGATTTTTTGTTCATGGAGTATGGGCGGGGACGCTTATAGCTCCTAATGCTAAATTGGTATTGGGGCAAACGCAGAAAAAATGTATCATCCTAAAAAATAATCATGTCCAATACTCCGTTTAATGTGGCTTGGATAGGAGGGCACAAATGAAAAAAATAATTATTCCATTGCTGTTCTTGGTGACAGCTCTTTGGGCTGAAACAAAAGTTGAATTATTAGTTGTCATTGATATGGGGAATAATTTATTTAGTTACGATAAAATGGATTTTATAGATGTAGATGATGAAGAGTGTATGAGTTTATTTGCTAATCCTGCACTCGAGCCTAAAGATGTTGAAAAGTTGTCTGTTTTTTATTACGACTTGTATTGTGGTCGTGGTGGCTTGTGGAAATCGGCTCTAGATTCGAATATTTTGTTTGCTAGGTCTAGTGGTGGTAATTGCTGTGGGCAAGCTCTTGAATTTTATATTCTTACAGGGACTACCCATACATTGGGAGAAGTTATTGAAGATGAAATTACTCGCTATAAAAAATGTGATTGCTTTGATGGAAATGATTCTTTGTTCAGTTTCCTTTTAACAGGTATTGATTCGGAGTTAATGCCTGAGGTTGAAAGAGAATTAAAGAAAGATATAGATATGCGTCGTTTTATCTTTTATGACATTAAACTGGCAAAAAGGCTGTATGTATCTGGAGGACCTTATGATGATTGCAGTGATATGGTTGATTTATTTTTAGATATTCGTAACGGCGCCATTTCAAAAATTCCTTCAAATAATTCCCGCTTTGAATCTATCCGTGTTCAAGACCATCGTTTAATGGTTTCCCCGAAATTAGAAGGTCGTACGTTTATGTTATTCGATGTCAATGGCCATGAAATCCGTCGGGGTGTATTAAAGGATAATATGGAAATCCCTGCTTATCCGACCGTTATCAAGATTCAGGATTTTGGTTCAAGGCTTTTAAAGTAACGTAAAAATCCTTTTTAGATTGATTACGCAAAAAAAATAATTTATTTTGATACTTTTTTCTTGAGACCATCTTATATTTATGTTATGGTTTATTCGAAGTTGGTCTCCATATTTACTGCTTTGGCCGCAACTTTATTTGTTGCGTTCTTTGTACGTGATTGGTTTGTCCTTCACCAGTGCGGTGCTGTGCAGTCTTGTATTGAATATTCGAGCGATTTTCAGAATATCACTAAGTTTATTGTTACTTCGATTGCGGCGTTGATTGCGTTTTCTGTAGGCAAACTGAAATTTGCCAAGCGCGATCGGTTGTTTGTGCAAGTTGCTTTTGCGATGATTTTATGTGCAGACTTTTGTTTTAAAATCTTGTACAATTATTTTGGTACTATAGAAAATCGCGACAACTTTATTACGGTTGGGATTGTATTTTTCTTTATTGCGCAGATGATTTTTATTTACCGCCATACGCGCGTTAGTGAAGACGATTGGTCGTTCCCGTGGATTTATTGCATACCCGTTGCTGCGATTTTTTCAATGGCGTTTCTTACGTATTTCCATGTTCTCGAATCGTTCGAATTGATGGCGGTTCTTGTTTATGCTCCGACGCTTTTTTGTTCGCTGTTCGTGGCATGCAGGGCATCGAAGCGGGGCTTTTTCCCTGAGAAAAATGCATTTTTGATTATGCTCGGGATGATTTGCTTTACGTGCTGCGATATTTTGACTGGAGTATCCCTGCTTACAGGCGAAGATCATTCTACTCGCGAAATTATTGCGGCTGTTTCGAATAACTTTATATGGCTATTCTATGTTCCGGCCATTATTTCTTTGGCGTTGAGCGGATATCGCCACCATAGATAGTCAATGCCTTTAAAACCCTTGAATTATTGCGTTGGTCGGACTGTCAAGGCTGTTTTGCCCTTTTAAAATTCTATTATTTCCTCGTCACAAAGAGGTTATAATGATTATTGATTTGAAAGGTATGGAAACGACCGTGCTCCCCAACTTTAAGGGTGGCGAAAAGGAATATAAGGCTAAGATGTATTTTGACGGTACGACGCGCATTATGCATGGGACCTTGGAACAGGGGGCGTCGATTGGTTACCACAAGCACGAAACGAATAGTGAAATTATGTTCTTTGTCTCGGGGAAAGGCAAGGTGCTTTTTGACGATGGTGTTGAATATGTCGAAGCTGGACAATGCCATTTCTGCCCGAAGGGCCATTCCCACAGCTTGATTAATGAAGGTCCGGAAGATCTCGTCTTTTATGCGACGGTCCCGGAACTCGGATAAGTTTAATTTAATGGAGAAAATATGTCTAAACTGATGCGTTCTATTTCTGGTATCCGCGGAATCGTTGGCGATACCCTTACTCCGCAGATTTTGCAGAGCCATGTGCGTGCTTTCCTTGAAATCACGAAGGCTAAGCGCGTGGTCATTGGCCGCGATAGCCGCCCGACAGGTGATGCTATTGTGCAGTATGTTGCTGGCATCTGCCGCCTTTCTGGCGTGGATGTGGTGGATGTAGGTCTTTCGACCACTCCATCAGTAGAACTCCTGACGACACACTTCAAGGCTGACGCGGGTATCATCATTACCGCAAGCCATAACCCGCTCGAATGGAACGCTCTCAAGTTCCTCAACAACAAGGGACTCTTCCTCGGTCCGGATGACGTGAAGCAGCTCTTTGCTCTCGCTGATGCAAACCAGTTCACTTATCCTGATTACCGCACGATGGGCAAGTATGAAGTTGCTCCGGATGCCGACGGTATTCACATTGACGGTACGCTCAAGATTCCGTTCGTGGATGTCGAAGCCATCAAGGCCAAGCATTTCAAGGTCGCTGTCGATGCCGTGAACGGTGCCGGTAGCTTTATTGTGCCGCGCCTCTTGGAACAGCTCGGTTGTGAAGTTGTCCGTGTTCATTGCAGCCCGGATGGCACGTTCCCGCGTGGCGCAGAACCGATTCCTGAAAATCTTGGTGACTTGCGCAAGGCTGTCAAGGATAACGGTTGCGCTGTCGGCTTTGCTGTTGATCCGGATGCAGACCGTTGTGCTCTCGTGGATGGTTTTGGACAAAGTATCGGTGAAGAATACACGCTTGCCATTGCAACGGACGAAGTTCTTGCACAAAAGAAGGGTAGCGTTTGCGTGAACCTTTCCACGAGCCGCATGAACGAGGATGTTGCCGCCAAGTACGGTTGTGAATTTAGCCGCGCGAAGGTCGGCGAAATCAATGTGAGCTTGCAGATGATCGAGAACGGTTGCGTTATCGGCGGTGAAGGCAACGGTGGCGTGATTCTCCCGGCGCTCCACTACGGTCGCGATAGCCTCGTGGCTGCTGCACTTGTGCTTAGCTGGATGGCTCACCACAATGGCGGTCCAGAAAAGTTCGTGGCCGAGAATCCGGCTTATGTGATGCCGAAGAAGAAGTTCGAACTCGGCGACAAGAAAGTTGCAGACATTCTCCCAAAGGTCAAGGCTGAATTTGCCGGCTGGAAGACGGATGAACGCGACGGCCTCTGGCTCGGGAGCGAAAAGTCCTGGGTGCATGTGCGCGCCAGCAACACGGAACCGGTGATCCGCGTGATTGCCGAAGCGCCGACTGCTGAGGAAGCTGAATCCTTGTGCAGTAAGGTCGAAAAGCTGATTTAACTCCTGATGTCATCCTGCACTTGTTGTCTTTGACCACTTAGCACTTTAGTGCTTACGTGGTCATGATCCGCGTATGGGGACGGGATCGCCATTCTCAAGTTTGCAGCTTGTCGTCCTGAGCGTAGCGAAAGATGCAGTTAAGTCTTGTTTTTTTCACTGGATTCTTCAGTCACTGCGTTCCTTCAGAATGACGGTGTTGCGTTGTCATCCTGAGCGGCGCAAGCCGTGAAGGATCCAGTGACATCATGGATGTGCATTAAAAAGGCCTCCCCATCGGGGAAGCCTTTTTAATGTGGAGAGGTGTTTATAAAAATCTCAATATTTTAAATACAGAAAAACTCAGAGAGCCTAGCAAGACAAGGAGTGATCCCCCGTAGCGTACCGTTGTACGTGAGGGGGTGAACGACGCCGTATTGCGACGGCTATATAAGTTTTTCTAGAACTGTTCGAAGAACTTGTGGACCTCTTCAGGAACCCAGGTTTGTTCCCAGTTCCAGCCCACACCCATATTACCGGTGTCGTGAGCTGTCCACTGGTGGTCACCTGGCCAGCTGCACCATTTGACCGGAAAGCGTTCATCGACGTTCTTGAAGTCATAGCAGACGTGGCCTGTGTTGCCCCTGACTTCTTCTGGCTTTTCGGAGCTTGCGTCAGTGAAGTTTCCGTCGGCGTCGGCCTTGCCGTTACGCTTGAGGATTCTCGGGAGGGCGCTGTCTCTTGCGCGCTTGTAATCGCAACGTCCATCATTCACGCCATGAACGTTCATCCAGGCAATTGGCAAATTCTTCATGTTGTTGCCTTCGGGGAGCCAAATGTTGTAATCGGCGACAGCATAAGTTGCTGCTGCACGGACGCGGCTCTGCATGTCCTGCATGAGCGAGTAGCTGAACATGGCGCCATAGCTAAAGCCATTAATGAACACGCGGCTTGTGTCGATGCAGTAGTTTTCGTTCAAGGTCGTGAGTGTCTGGGCGAAGAAGTCGTGGTCGGCCTGGCCCTTGTTCCACAGGCCTCCGATTGCATCGAGCGAGACGAAGATGTAATCGCCGTTCTTGTCGAGCACTTGCTGGCCATAGTACGGAGTCGGATGGTCATAGTCCGGAGAATGGTGCACGAAGTCTTCGCCACTACTACCATAGCAGTGCAGAGCAAAGAGCACCTTGTGCGGCTTGGTATTGTCGTAGTTCTTGGGCAACGTGATGAAGTATTTGCGTGTGTCGCTACCGACCCTGATTTCGAACTGGTCGCCGTTTTCCACACTCTTGACTTTTTTCAATGTGGAATTGGTGCCGCAACCCTTACTCGGTGTCGGCTTGTTGCCAATGGCGTAGCCGAATTTGAATGTCGGTTCAGGAGGGACGGTCTTTGCGAGTTTCACATTGAGTGTCGTGTCGAGCGTTCCGAGCGGCACTGTAAGCGTGTCAAAGCCTTCTGCGGCAAAACGGATGGTTTCACCGGCTTGCGCATCCTTCATGAGGGCGTTTGCGCCTTGCGCACCGAGAGAACGGCTGAATTCACCGTTTGTGGTGAACTTGAAATTCTGTTTTGCGTTACCGACGGTCACTTGTGCCAAGTACGTGCCCTGTGCGCTGAGTCCTTTGCTCAAATCGTACGTGCCGGAACCTTGCAATGTCTTCTTGAAAACTTGGTTGCCGAGGGAATTGTAAATCTTCACCTGAACGGGGGCTGTGCTGCTCTGGGAGTAAGAAAGAATTCCGTTATTGATGCCGATATACCCAACGGAATTTCTGACAGCGGATTTGATCCCCACTTCTTCTTCGTGGATGGTGAATTTGCCCTTGTCATCGGTTATTGCTGTTTTATTTTCTTTGAGGAGGCTTACCGAGGCTCCTTTGATGGCTTTGCCATCGTTGTCGGAAACGGTGCCAGAGATTGTGTACGCCGATGCTAATCCGCAGAATGCCAAGAGGCTTGCGGCCGTGAAAAGCTTGGGTGATTTGAAACTCATGTTTACTCCTTTTACCAAAACTCCTAATTGAACACACCTTATCATAAATGAATTTAAATTCGGATGTGATTAATGTTGCGTGGTGAAACCTTTTGCTTGTTGACTAATTGTCTATAAAATTCTGTTTACAAGAATGTTTTATTCGCTAAGGCTGGTGATGTCGAATGACCGAACAGCGCGGGTGTTACATTGCAAAAAAAAACGGTCCCTGGGGAGGAACCGCTTTTTGGTAGAGAGCTGATTTATGAAACTTGATTAGAACTGTTCGAAGAACTTGTGGACTTCCTGAGGAACCCAAGTATTCTGCCAGTTGCCGTTGTCGTAGGCGGTCCACTGGTGCTGACCATTCCAACTGCAGAATTTGACCGGGAAGCGTTCATCGACAGTCGTGAAATCATAGCAGAGGTGTCCGCTGCCACCGACTTCCTTGGGCTTTTCAGCGCTGGCATCGGTGAAGTTGCCATCTGCATCGGCCTTGCCGTTGTTCTTGAGAATGCGCTTGAGTGCACTGTCACGAGCGCGGTTGTATTGGCAGGTGCCGTCGTTCTTGCCGTGCACAGCCATCCAGGCGATGGGCAAGCCCTTGTTCTTCGGCAGGTAGATGTTGTAGTCGGCGGTTGCATAGACTGCGACTGCACGGAGGCGGTCTTGCATATCCTGGGCCATGGAGTTCGTGACCATGGCGCCGAAGCTGAAGCCCGTCATGAACACGCGGCTGGTGTCAATGCAGTAGTTTTCTTCGAGAGTCGTAAGC